>CAZRYV010000019.1:0-3733 GCA_964604385.1 uncultured Brachyspira sp. | reverse complement strand
AAAAATTAATTCTTCCTTGCGGAATATATGCGAGGTTCTGGACATAAGAATAAAAATATATTATCATAGTATTTTATTAAGGCTTAATTATGAAATATATTTTTTTTACGATATTATTAACTTTATTAAATTCATGCTTCAATGCAAACGCTTCAAATTATAAAAGTTCCACCGTAAACGATAAATTTTATTTTAATCCCACAAACGCTTATAATTATATAAAAAAACAAACAGATTTTGGACCTAGAATTTACGGAAGTAAATCGCATAAAGAAACAAGAAAATTTTTTAAAGAAGAAATAAACGCTATGGGATACGAAGTCTTTACTCATAATTTTGACGCTCCTTATATTGAAGGCAGAAAGGGAGAGAATATTTACGCTTTTTTGACAGGCGAAAACGAAGAATATATTATTTTGGCAAGCCATTATGACAGCCGTTCTGTTGCAGAAAAAGATAAAAAAATTGAAAATAGAAATAAACCTATAGACGGAGCGAATGACGGAGCGAGCAGTTCGGGGGTTTTGCTTGAACTTATGCGTTCGCTTAAAAATATAAAGTTGGCTTACGGCGTATGTTTTATTTTTTTTGATTTGGAAGACGATGGAAATTTGTTTTATAATAACGGGAACGGTTTAACGGAAACAGATTGGATTCAGGGAAGTATCGCTTTCGTTAATGATAAAATTTTAGAAAAAGCAAATATAGAAAAAGAAAAAATAAAATTTGGAATATTGCTCGATATGGTTGGAAGCGCCGATGCGAAATTTAAATATGAAAGTTTATCCTATACTTATTACCCGAATATATACGAAAAAATTTGGGATTTTGCAAGCGATTTGAGATATAAAGATTATTTTATTAAAGAACATTACGGAATCATAACTGACGACCATATTCCTTTTTTAACGGAGAGAATCCCGTTTATAGATATAATAGATATGGGTTATAAATATCATCATACTTCGGAAGACACTATAGACAAGATTGACATTAAAACTCTTGAAGTAATTGGGCGAACGGTAGAATATACTTTAAAAAACGCCGATAAAATATTTTAAATTATTATTTATAATTTATGCTTGAAAAGCTAAAATAAATATTTTATAATAAAAAAATGAATATTAGATTTGCAAAAATTTCGGACGCTCAATCATTGCTTGAAATTTATTCTCAATATATAGAAAGTGCCATAACTTTTGAATATGTTATCCCGAGTAAATTGGAACTCGAAAAAAGAATCGAAAATATTATCGAAATGTATCCTTATTTGGTTTACGAAAAAGACGGGAAAATTTTTGGATACGCTTACGCTCGTAAATATATGGAAAGAGCGGCTTATCAATGGAATGTCGAAATTTCGATATATTTGGATAAATCGATTTTGTCTAACGGTTTTGGTAAAAAATTATGCGCAGTTTTAATAGAAATATTAAAATTGCAGGGCGTAAAAACCGTTTATAGTTTGATTACTTCGCCGAATGTTAAAAGCGAAAAAATGCATCTTTCTTTAGGTTTTAAGGGCGTTGGAATGTATCATAAAGCGGGATATAAAAATGGCGGATGGTATGATGTCGCTATATATGAAAAGAAAATTGGAGATTATTCGGCTAATCCGCGTCCTGTAATTTCAATAAAAGAAATAGATTATAGCGTTATAGAAAAAATTATTAACGATTTTTATAGTATTTAAAATAAATTTATAAAAATATCTTGGTTTTTATATTGATATTATACCGATTATATATATAATACTTTCTAATGAAAAGTAAAAATAATAAAGTAATATTTCCCGGAACTTTTGACCCTTTTTCTTTGGGGCATTTGGATATTCTCTACCGTTTGTCTAATATTTTTGAAAAAGTTTATATTTCGATAGCGGTTAATTTGGAAAAATCTCCAACTTTTACTTTGGAAGAGAGAAAAAATATGATAGAAAAAGCTATAAAAAAAGTTATAACGGACGAGGATTCTATTGAGATTGTGGCAATAACCGGACTCGTTACGGAATATATGAAAAATAACGGAATAAAAATTTTGGCAAGAGGAATAAGAGACGGCGAAGATTTGAATTACGAATTAAAAATGGCTAAAGCGAATAAATTATTATATCCCGAAATGGATACGATATTTTTGAATACTCATGAAAATTATAATTATATAAGTTCTTCATTGATAAAAGAAATACTTAAATTCGGTGGACCTATAGACGGATTAGTTCCCGAAATATTAATCGAAGATATAAAATCAAAATTTATAAAGAAATAATTATGAAAAATTTTTATTTGGAAAATTACGGATGCCAAATGAACAAGGCGGATTCCAACAGTTTGATTAATTCTCTGATGCAGGAAGGTTTTATACAAACCGAAGATTATAAAAATGCGGATAATATAATAATAAATACTTGCAGCGTTCGAGCGCATGCCGAAGAGAGAGTTTTTTCGAGAGTCAAACTTTTTAACGCCGAAAGAAAGAAAAATAAAAAAAATACAAAATTAATAATAATGGGTTGTATGGCTCAAACTTCCAAAGATATTTTACAAAATCTCGGAGCGGATAAAATATTCGATGTTTATAACGAAATGAATATTTTAGATTATATGAAAGACGAAGAAGTTTTTATAAGAAAATTTAACGACAATTATATTTTCAATAAATCTTATGTTGACGAAGATAAACCGCATAAGGCTTTTTTGCCAATATCTCATGGATGTAACAATTGGTGCTCTTATTGTATAGTTCCTCATACTAGAGGAAAAATGGTTAGCAGAAAATCGGGAGAGATAATCGAAGAAGTAAAAAGATTGATAGAAGACGGAGCGAAAGAGATAACATTATTGGGGCAAAATGTCAATTCTTATGGACTCGATATAGAAGACGAAATTTCTTTTACTGATTTGCTTTATTTAATAGATAAAACAATCGATGAAACTATAGGCGAGAATAAAGTTTGGATTAGATTTTTAACATCGCATCCAAAAGATTTCGATAAAAATTTGGCGGATGCAATTTGGAATTTAAAAAGCGTAGGAAAACATATACATTTGCCTTTTCAAAGCGGTTCTAATAGAATTTTAAAATTAATGAATAGAAAATACGATAAAGAAGAATATATAAAAAAAATTTCTTATTTGAGAGAATACGCTAAAGACTTTCCGATTTCAACAGATGTAATAGTGGGTTATGCAGACGAAACCGAAGAAGAATATAAAGAGACTTTGGATTTATTAAAAGATATTGGTTTTGAAGACGCTTATTTATATAAATATTCAGAAAGGAAAGGCTCTATCGCATTTAAGAAAAAAGTCCGATACGATGAAATTATCGGTGCAAGAAGATTGAGAGAATTGGTTGATTTTCAAAGAGTGTTGGCGCAAAATTTACTTCAAAAACAAATCGGAAAAAGAACCGAAATTATGATTGACGATATTGCAAAAGACAATATGCATTATCAATGCAGAAGCAAAGAAAATCGATTAATACTCGTTAAAAAAGACGAAGATAAAAATAAAAAATTAAATATGGGAGATATTTATTTTTGCGAGATAACCGAAATTAAAAATCATACTTTAATAGGGAAAATCGTTTAGTTTTTATATTATTTTATATTATTATTCTGTTAACTTTATAAATTTACGATATATTAATATTAATTTTTCAAAAAAAAAAAAAAAATCTCTTGACAAATTTTTTTATAATGATTATACTAATTACATAAATAAAAATTATA
>CAZRYV010000018.1:11200-18171 GCA_964604385.1 uncultured Brachyspira sp. | reverse complement strand
AATTTGTCATCGCCGTGAGGCGCACAGTGTGGGCGAGTGAAACGAAGCAATCTACACAAAATAGAATTTTATTTACAGTGGATTACTTCGGCATTTTCAATGCCTCGTAATTACGAAGAATATAATATTTATTTGCAGATAATTTTTCAAATCGTTATCGTAAAACAATTACTGCAAATTAATAACAGTTCTGTATAAAAAATCTCTTCTTTCTATCGCATATTTTGTTTTTGGCGAAGACGGAAATTCTTCTATATATTGATTATAAATTTGATAAGCCTTATTAAAATCCCGCGTGTTTCTGTCGCCTCTCTCGTATATTTCGGCAAGCAAAAGCAAAGCGTCCGCTCTTTTATTAAATTTATCTTTATCGCTCAAAGATTTTTCAAGTATGTCGACTCCGTCCGATAATTTTCCAAGTTTTTTCAAACTGTCAGCTATTTCGTAAGCCGCATTTCCAAATATTGGACTTTTTGCATATTTATTTACAACTTCGTTAAAATAATTAAGTGCTTCTTCATTATTATTTTGAGACTTTCTCACAATTCCCATAGAATATAACGCGGCAGCTTTTTGATTATCGTTTGCGCCTCTTAAATCATGAGCTTTTTTATACATATCGAAAGCGTTCGCGTAATCTCTATTATTGTTATAAATATCCGCTATCCTAAAATGGCTGTAAACGGAATATTTAGAATTCGGATATTGGGAGATAATATTGCTATAGCCATTAACGGCGTTTGAATAGTCTTTTATATTTTTCAATTCTTCCGCCGAATTAAATAAAGCGACTGTTTCGGGAGAATCGGATTTTTTAATTACAGAACTTGAGGAGACAGAATTTGTTGAATTTGAGTAATTAGTAGAAGTTGTCAAAACATCATCGCTTGCAATAATTCCGTTATTATCGTTATTTATTATATCTATCTCTGTATCCAATAACATAGCGTTTGTATTTGTATAATTATTATTAGAATCGTTATTTTGATTTAATACGCTATTTGTAACATTAATCGTATATATATACCTTCTTATAATATTTTCCTCGTTGTCGACTTGAAAATTTAATTTTGCAATTCCCGAAGTTAAAGTCATGAAAGTTAAAAAAGTATTCGTTTTATCCCTCGTAAATCTGACAAAATCCAAATTGGTGGAATAGCTCGTTATACGAATATATCTGTCGAAATTCGTGGCGTTTAATCTTATCGAAAAAAGCGTATTATTCGCCAAATCTACGGTTTTTATGAAATCTCTTTCCAAAGGTCCGCCTTTAGTTCTGCTTATAGTTTCATTCGTTATCACTTGATTATCGGGATTAACTGTTATCGTCTCTCTCGTATTTTGCGCAAAAAGAGAAGTAAACATAATTAAATTAACTATGAATAAAAAAATTTTAAAACGCATAAATATCTCCTCAATCTTAATTTTTCTTTTATTACTGTTATTTATATTTTTATTATTGCCTTTAATTATTGTTATTGTTTTTTATTTCCACATATTTTTTGGAATATTCCATCTGTTCTATATCCAAATTTTCTTTTGTCGAAAGCATCTCGCCCTTAATAATTTTCTCTTCGTCTTCTTTCATGTTCGCTATCGCTCTCGAATTTTCTTCTTCAGGGCTTAAATGAACGACTCTCGACTTTCCATACAAACCGATTAAAATTCCTATAATTATAGTTAAAAAAAGCCATGCGGATATAATTACTGTAAAAAATAAAGTCTTTTTCGTTTCATAAAAATTTTTAATTTTATCAATCGTTGTCATAATTTCGCCTTTATAAAAAATCAAAAATAAAAAATCAACTTAACATAATATTCGTAATATTTATTATAGAATATAGAAAAAAAAATTCAATAATTAAACCGTTGAATAAAAACTATTTTTATAATATCATATATAGTAATTTTTATTTTGGAGAATAACGATGAAAGTTGCAAAATTTGGCGGTTCGTCTTTGGCTAATGCAAGTCAGATAAAAAAAGTCGCAGATATCATACTCGCAGATAACGACAGAAAAATAATAGTGGTTTCTGCTCCGGGAAAAATATTTAAAGAGGATACAAAAGTAACCGACTTGCTTATCGCTCTTTCGGATTCTATACTTTCAGGAAAAGACGGAAGTCATGAACTTAAAATAATAATGGAAAGATTCAAGAGTATGGTGGATGAACTTTCATTATCAAACGAACTTTTGGAAGAAATTAATAAAGATATAAAATTAAGAATATCGGAAGACAAATCTTTCGCAATTAAATTTAAAGACGGAGTAAAGGCTTTGGGCGAGGATATAAGCGCAAAAATCGTAGCCGCTTATATTAACTCTTTGGGAGTAAAAGCAAAATATGTTAATCCAAAAGATGCGGGACTTATCCTTTCGGAAGAGTTTGGAAACGCCACCGTTTTAGATAAATCTTATAAAAATTTATCCAAATTAAAAAATGAAAATTCATTGATAATATTTCCCGGTTTTTTCGGTTATACGGAAAAAGGAGATATCGCTACTTTCCCGAGAGGCGGAAGCGATATAACGGGTTCTATTTTGGCTAAAGCGGTTAATGCCGATATCTACGAAAATTTTACGGATGTTGACGGAGTTTTTGCAGCGTCTCCGATTATAATAGATAATCCTAAACTTATAGATGAATTCACATACAGAGAAATGCGAGAATTGAGCTATGGAGGATTCAATGTATTGCATCCCGAATCGCTACAGCCCGTTTACGAGGCAAATATTCCCGTTCATATATTAAACACAAACAATACCAAATCGCAAGGAACTAAAATAGTGGCGGGAAGAGATAAGAGTAAAAATCCAATCGTGGGAGTTTCGGGCGAATCGGATTTTTCATGTTTATATGTAAGCAAATATTTAATGAATAGAGAAGTTGGTTTTGGAAGAAAACTTTTGGAGATAATAGAAAAAGAAAATATACCTTATCAACATGCTCCTTCGGGAATAGACAATATTTCGGTAATAGTTAGAAATTCTGCGATAACTCCCGAAAAAGAAAAAAGAATATACGAAAGAGTAAGAGATGAGCTTAAAGTCGACAATGTTTTTTTTGACCATGAACTTGCCTTGATTATGCTTGTCGGAGAAGGAATGCAAGAGACTATAGGAACTTCCGCTAAAGCGATGCAATCTATGGAAAGAGCGAAAGTTAATATAGAGATGCTCAATCAAAGCATAAGCGAAGCGAGTATTATGATAGGCGTAAAAGAAAAGGATTTAAATAAAGCGATAAAGTCTTTGTATCAAACTTTTTTTGAAAATTAAAAAATTAAAATAGTTTTTAAAATAGTTTTATTATATAAAATTATTCCAATGCCTAAAAACGATTATATATTTTAAGATTTAGTTTTTCTATTATAATTTTCGTATAAAGACATTAAACCGAGTTTTTGTAAAGAAAAATCCACAGTTTCTATAATCGTTTTATAATCCGTTAATATGCCATAAGAAAGTTCGTTTCTAACAACGGTTAATTTATTGTCAAGTTTATTGTTTGAATATTTATTATAATTTTCAATCAAATCGTTAAAATCAAAATAACCGTATTCGTTCGATATATTTTTTAATTGATTTTCGGTTAATGAAGTCGACAGTTTATATATTAAATTAGTTTCTATAGCGCAAATAAAATATAATAATTCTTTTTGCGCCCATATCAAAACTTTCGCAATATCCTTAATATTATCCGCAGTTAAAATATTATTTTTTATATTTATAATCGAAGTAGGTTTCGGACATTTATTTTTTAAAATATTATGATTTATTACGATATTATAATTCGTAAAACAATTATCCAAACATTTCTGCAAATCTTCGCCGCCGTTTATTCTGCCTTCGTTTTTTATTCTGTTAATGTCGAATATCCAATCCAAAGCGGACTTCACATCTCTTTTCATATAATCTTTAATATTAATTTTAATTTTTGGATTTAAATTCCATACCAAATCAAATTCCAATTTTTTATTATTTTCTTTAAAACTTTTAAAATAAAAATAATTTTCGTTATCCGATTCAATATTTTTTAAGTATCGTTCATATATAAAATAAAGTATCATCTCTTCGGATATAATATTTCTTAATTCTTTTTCGGCGTAATAATCAATTTGATTGTCTTTAATAAAATCCTTGTATATATTTGCTATAGTCGGAAGCGTCATATCGTTTTTATTAAAATAATTAAATAATATTTCAAATAAATCAATTTTGCCGTTATTTTCCGATAAATTCAAATTATTTTTAATCTCTTTCCAACCGAGCAGTTTATAAATATTTTCGTTTTTTTCGTTTACGGGAGAAAATGCGAATTTAGTCCAAGTTTTAAATGCGTATGCGTTCTGATTAGAAGTTTTTTCTTTTTTATTAAGTTTATTAAGATTTTTATTAAAATTTATCAAAATATCTGCAGACGCTAAAGCCATATCTTTTAAATTATTGCGTCTTAATAATTCTCTTATTTCTTCGGAGATGTTTTCGTCCGATATTCCGTATTTATGTATTATTTCAATAGCTTCGTTATAAATGCTCTGCGTTTTGTTAAGTTTGTATAAAATTCTTATAAACTCTTTATAAAAAGCGACGCTGTCTCTATTGTGAAGATGCAAGTCTTTTATTATAGATTTTCTAACGGTTTTAAAAATCAAAGAAGCTTGATTATGTCTGCTCCAATTTGGAATTTTATTTTTCAATTCTTCAGCAAAATTATTCGTATCTTGAGTATTTTGCGTTTTAGGCTTTAAATTATTTGCGGCGGTTTCTTTCAATTCTTTTAAATTTAAATCTCCGTTTATAAGTATGGATGTAATTAAAGCTCTTAAATTATGTCTATTTAAACTGAATCTGTCGGAATTTTCTTTATTATAAACTATTTTATATATTGAATTCATACCGTTTTTAGAAGGTTTAACTTTTTTCCTTACATCAAAATTTACGCTGTCGTTATTTTCGCTCCATATTACCGCATTTCCCGATATAGTCCAAGCGTTATTTCCGAATTCGCCATTATATTTTAAAGATAAAAATTCCATCGCTTCTTTCATAAATATATCTTCATTTCTAAAAACATCTTTTAAATTTGGGATAATTTTTTTATAATCGGTTTCAAAATTTTTATTTTCGTTTTTTATCGCTAATTTAGTCGCACCTCTATCGATTTTTCCGTTATATTCTCTAGCTTTTTTATTATATTCTTTAACACTCTCCATTTTTTCAATATTATTTTTCGCTATATCTTTCGCTTTAAATTCTTTTATGCTCGTTTTAAGCTCATCCGCTTTTGGAAAACTATTTATATAACCGTAAAATTTAATTATTTTTTTATAAATATCGGTTTTATGGAGGCAGTTTATTTTTTCTTTCTGCGTATCTTTTGCCGTATTAAAATAATCCAATTCTTTTATAATTCTTTTGCCCGTAGAATGCATTTCTTTATTTATTTTGTCCGACATTTCCAACTGTTTAATAAATAATTCTTCCTCGTCTTCGGCTATTCCCGAAATTACGGTTTTAGATTTTCCTCCCAAAGAAAAAGACAATACGATATCTTTTATAAATTTTTTAACTTTTATTAATTCCAACATCTCTTTAATATATTTTCTTTCTGCAAATATAGAAAGTATAATTAAAGCGTATATAAAAGGAACGGTTTTAAAATCTTTTTTCATTTCGGTTAAACTCGTTTGCAAAACCTTATCGATATAACTTTTCTCAATATCGTTTTTATTAAAAGAAAAATCTAAAGAAGAATTTTTATCGTCAAAAGATTTCCTTTCTTCTAAAATATAATTATATTCGCATTCCAAACATATTCTTAAAAAAGAAAATAATTCTCCGTCAAAATTATCGAATTTGCATCTTAAAAAAGTTTCTTCTTTTACATTTTTATGCATCATAATATTTCTAAAATCTCTTAAAAATATCATAGCGTCTTTATAAGATTTATCTATTTTTTCGTTTAAAATTTTCTCTTCTTCGAATATATTTAAATTTTCAAGTTTAATATATTCCTCTTTAAACTCTATTGGAAGTCTTTGATATTTATTTTTTATAATAATATAAAAATGTTTTTTGGCAGTTAAATTATTATAATTTTTATCTTCAGTTATAGCGGTTAATAAAGGCGTTAAATATTTTTTTATTTTATTTTTATTGCTATCTTTTTTGCTATCCTGTAAAAAATACGACAGATAATAAAGCTCCGGGATTTTTGCATTTAATTTATCGTTTTTATTATAATTGCTTTTATAATTACTTTTATTATTATTTTTATAGTTATTATTATAATTATTTCTATGATTATTTTTATTTTTGAATTTGTAGTTGTTATAATTTGATTTCATTATTATTCTCCCAATATTTTAAGATTTTTACTAAAAACAAATATATTTTATAATAATATTTTTAATATAAAAAGTCAAACCATATTGAAAAAATTACGGCAATATGTTATACTTATTTTATAATTAAGAGAAATACTTTAAACATTTTTAATAATTTTTAATTGTCCCGATATCTTGCTTAATGTAATAAACGGGATTTTGAATTCTTCATTGAATTTCTCTTTTTGTCTCGTTACCCAACTTAATGTAAGGAAAGCGAGATTTTTTGAATATTCTCATATGATAATTGTTTCATTACCCAGCTTAATGCGGGAAATTGAGATTTTTTTTGATATTCGTATGTGATAATTTGTCTCATTAACCTGCTTAATGTGGGAAATTGAGATTTTTTCGATATTCTCATATGATAATTGTTTCATTACCCGGCTTAATGCGGGAAATTGGGATTTTTTGTTTTTGATATTCTCATGCATAGTCCCGTTACCATGCTGAATGCATGAAAGCGAGATTAAACTTTTTCATAGGAGAATCCTTAAAAGTCCCGTTACCATACTAAATGTATGAAAGCGAGATTTGACGATAAAATTGTGATTAAAATTTTTGTCTCGTTACCCAACTT
>CAZRYV010000018.1:7755-11100 GCA_964604385.1 uncultured Brachyspira sp. | reverse complement strand
AAGCGAGATTTGACGATAAAATTGTGATTAAAATTTTTGTCTCGTTACCCAACTTAATGTGAGGAAAGCGAGATATAATTGCCATTGTTAAGAAGGATTTTTTGTCTCGTTACCCGACAAAATTTCGGAAAACGAGATCCTTTTGAAATTTAAAATTATTTAATGGTTTCGTTACCCCGTAAGATATGGGAAAACGAAATTACAAGAGCATAAACGATAATATTGCGATGGTTTTGATAACCCATTTAATATGGGAAAACTGAATTGCATTGCGTTGTTAGAAGAAATTTTTTGTTTTGATAACCTATTCGATATAGGAAAACAAGATTCCTTTGAATTAATTTGAAGTTATTTATAATGTTCTGATAACCTATTTTAATATAGGAAAACAAAATTTTGTTCATGGTTGAACTTGATAATTTATCTTGATACCCCGCTTTATGCGGGAAATCAAGATTCTACTTTTATAAAAACATAGAAAACATATAAAAATTTACTTGATTTAATGCCTCTTTAATGATATGTTATACAAATCAAAAATGTTCTATATATTTTTATTAATTTTTTAATTAAGGTTTTTAAATGAATACTAAACATATATTCGTAACGGGCGGAGTCGTATCGGGGCTTGGAAAAGGAATCACGGCGGCTTCTTTGGGCAGACTTTTGAAATCGCGAGGATTGAGCGTAACTATACAGAAATTAGACCCTTATATTAATATAGACCCCGGGACTATGAGCCCTTTTCAGCATGGAGAAGTTTTTGTAACAGACGATGGAACGGAAACCGATTTGGATATAGGGCATTATGAAAGATTTATTGACGAGAATCTAAACAAATATAGCAATGTAACGACTGGAAAAATATATCAGCATGTCATAAATATGGAGAGAGCGGGAAAATATTTGGGCGAAACCGTTCAAGTTATTCCTCATATTACGAACGAAATAAAAAACAGAATATATAGAGAAAACGACCCCAAAAAAACGGACATAGTAATAACAGAAATTGGCGGAACAATCGGAGATATAGAATCGCTTCCGTATATCGAGGCTATAAGACAAATAAAAGCCGAATTAGGGCAGGAAAATGTTTTATATATACATGTAACTTTAATTCCTTTTATAAGCTCTTCGGAAGAGATAAAAACTAAACCCACGCAGCATAGCGTAAAAGAACTTATGCAAAGTGGAATCATACCCGACATTATAGTTTGCAGAACGAATAAACATTTGGAAGATTCTCATAAGGCTAAAATCGCTTTATTTTGCAATTTGCCGAAACAAAATGTATTTGAAAATTTTGACGAGACGAATATATATAATGTCCCTTTAATGCTTGAAAGTCAAGGGCTTTCCGATGTCGTATGCAAACATTTTAAACTTGAAACCGAAAAGATAGATTTGTCTAATTGGAACGATTTAATAATAAAACAAAAAAATATAGCTATAAAAAACGAAAGAGTAAAAATTGCCATCGTTGGAAAATATATCGCAATGAAAGACGCCTATATATCTTTAACAGAAGCGCTCAATCATGGCGGAATATATAACGACATTAATGTGGATATTAAATGGATTTCGGCTGAAACTTTGGAAGATAACAAAGACATTGAAAGTCATTTTAAATATATAAACGGATTTATAATACCTGGAGGATTCGGCGAGAGAGGAATCGAAGGAAAAATAGAAGCAATTAAATACGCTAGAGAAAATAAAATTCCTTATTTGGGAATATGTTTAGGGATGCAATTAATGTGCGTCGAGTTTGCAAGAAACATTTTGGGATATAAAGAAGCAAATACTATAGAAGTTAATGAAGATACAAAATATCCAATAATAACTCTTATGGAAGAACAGAAAAAAAATATATTAAAAGGTGGCACTATGCGTCTTGGAGCTTATCCTTGCGAAGTGAAAGAAGAAAGTCTAGCGTATAGATTATATAAAAATAAAGTCATAAGCGAAAGACATAGACATAGATATGAATTCAATAACGAATATATAAAAGATATGGAAAAAAACGGACTTACTATAACGGGAAAATTGCAAAACGGGGAATTAGTCGAAATAGTGGAAGTTAAAAATCATCCTTATATGATAGGGGTTCAGTTTCATCCCGAATTAAAATCTAGAATAACGAATCCGCATCCTTTATTTGTAGGTTTTATAGAAGCGGCTAAAAAATTAATTTAATATAAAATATAATAAATCAAAATAAATTTATTTGTTAAGTCTTATATACTCTTTATCTCTTTTACAAACTTTACCTATTATAGCGGCGTTTTCTCCCTCTCTCCATAAATCTGCAAGCATATTTTCGGCGTTATTTTTATCTATGCATATAAAAAGTCCTCCCGAAGTTTGAGGGTCGAAAGAAAGCATTTTTAAATTATAATCTACATCGCTACCCGTTAAAATATTATCTCTGACATACCGCATATTGGTAAAAGCGGCTCCGGGTATGCATCCCATATCTATAACTTCGTAGGATTTATTAAATAGAGGCAATTTTGAAGCGTTTATTTCTATACAAACTCCGCTTGCAAGCGCCATTTTATAGGCATGCCCCATTAATCCGAATCCCGTTATATCCGTTGCCGATTTAACATTATATTTATTCATTATTTTGCAGGCTTTTTTATTTAAAGTTATCATAGATTCAAAAACATCTTCAATCTCTTTTTCTTTAATAAGTCCGTTTCGCATAGCAGCCAAAGAGCATCCCGTTCCCAAAGGTTTTGTAAGAATTATAATATCTCCTTCTTTAGCGTTAGAATTTGCCGTTATACAATTAGGATGAGCGAAACCTATAACCGCCATGCCGTATTTTACTGTAGAATCGGTTATAGTATGCCCTCCTACCACCAATACTCCCGCTTCGGTAGATTTATCCTGCCCACCTTTTAAAATATTTGCAAGTATATTTAAAGAATCTTCTTTTGGAAACATCGTTATATTTAAAGCCAATTTAGGTTCTCCGCCCATAGCGTAAATATCGCTTATCGAATTGCAAGCCGCTATTTGTCCGAAAAGATAAGGGTCGGCTACTACAGGAGGGAAAAAATCTACTGTAAGTATTATAGCGTTGTCTTCGGAGAGTTTATAAACTCCCGCATCGTCTCCTATATCTACATCCGATAAAAGGTTGGAGTCTACTTTTGTTTTTAATATAGGCGCTAAAGTTTTTTCAAGCAAATCGGGAGGAATTTTTGCCGAACATCCGCCTTCCAATGCGCAGGATAATAATTCTATATTATCTTTCATAAATATATATAAACATTTTTTATAATATTATTCCGCAATTACGCTTATGGCTTTTTTGCCAAATTTATTCGTATAAAA
>CAZRYV010000018.1:0-7655 GCA_964604385.1 uncultured Brachyspira sp. | reverse complement strand
AATATTATTCCGCAATTACGCTTATGGCTTTTTTGCCAAATTTATTCGTATAAAATTTTACCGTTCCAGAAGCGGTTGCAAATATGGTATGGTCTCTACCTATATCGACATTTTTGCCGACATGAAATTGAGTTCCTCTTTGTCTTACTATTATATTACCCGAAATAACTTTCTGTCCGCCGTAAACTTTAACTCCCAATCTTTTGGATTGACTATCGCGTCCGTTTTTCGAACTTCCGCCGCCTTTTTTATGTGCCATGTTTATCTCTCCTCTTTATATTTTATGTAATCGGGATATTCTTTAATTAATTCTTTTATACCTACCAAATATCCTTCGCTTACGATTTTATATTCGTTTCTTTTATTTTCTTCAAGTTTATCAAAATCTTTTAATCTTAAACTCAAATTGGCGTCTTCTATTTTATAAATTAAATATTCTCTGCCAACTATTCCAACCAAAGCTCTATACATTGCTTGAGTAATAGAACTTAAAGCTATACAAACCTCATAACCTTCGCCGACTTTTCTTATGCCCGCATGTCCATTAACCGAAATATATTCTATAATACCTTTCGCATTATATTTAACATTTACAAACGAAGCCATCAAACTATTATATCTTCTATAGTTATTTTATGATATTTATGTCTATGTCCCGTTTTTCTTCTATAGTCTTTTCTTCTTTTATGTTTTCCTATTATCACCTTATCGCCTTTCAAACTTTCGACTATTTTTGAATTTACTTTTACATTTTCGACATAAGGAGTTCCAACGACAACAGTTTCATCGTCTTTTTTCAACAAAAGAGTTTTAATTTCAGGCGATTCTTTTGCATCCTCTCCTAAATATTCTATTAATATATCTTGTCCTTTTTCAACTTTATATTGTTTTCCTTTAACTTCTATTATTGCATACATTGTCGTTTATCTCCGTTTTTATTTTTTAAAATTAAAATTATTTTTTATTAAATATTTTTATCTAATAATTTTTTATTTAATCTTTACCAAATAATTAATTATTTATACAATTACTCGGCTACTAAATATACTATATTAATGTAATTTTGTCAAGTAAGTAAATATTGAAAATATTATCATTTATAGTATAATTTTAAAATCAATAAACGGATTATATCGACTCGGAGCGTTCATGCGAGATAAAAGAACCATATTAAACGGACATGGAGTAGGCGATTATGTGTCTATCGGGAATTCTTTTTTGCATATGGATTCCATCAACACTCCGATATATAAAATAGAAAAAGAAGACATAGAAGAAGAATATAAAAGATTCGATTTTGCCATAGAAAAATCTATAAAAGAAATAGAGGATATGCAAAAACATGCGGATAATAATATTAAAAATATTTTATCTATGCATATATTACTGCTTAAAGATAAAGTAATTATAGAGCAAGTTAAAAACGAGGTTAAGAAAAAATTAACCAATATAGAGCATATATACGATAATATAGTTTCAGATTATTTATATAAATTGTCTTCCGTAAAAGATAAAACTTTATCCGAAAGAGCGAGCGACATTATAGATATAAAATCGAGAGTTATAAGAAATTTAATTCAACCTTATTCAAAAGATGCAAATCAAATTCCAAAAGATTGCATAGTTATAGCAAAAACTTTAACTCCAAGCGATGTTTTGAAATTTAACGCTATGGGAGTGAGCGGTTTTATAGTGGAAAGCGGAGGATATACTTCGCATGCTTCAATACTTGCGACATCTTTCGGAATATCGACTATATTTAATGTGGAGGATATATCGAATAAAATTAAAAATGGCAAAAAAATAATAGTAGATTGCAAAAGCAATATAGTTATAATAAATCCAAATAAAAAGGATATAGAAAATTATAAAATATTAAAAGAAAATATAAAAAAATATAAAGAGCGGTCGATAATAGACGCTAGAAAAAAGGCTATAACCAAAGACGGAATAGAAATAAAGGTAAACGCCAATATAGATATACCCGAAGAAACCGAAAGTTTATTAAAATATGGAATAGATTCAATCGGTTTATATAGAACGGAATTTTTGTATATTTTTTCTGACATTAATGACGAAGAGAATTCGATTTTTCCAAGCGAAGAAGTTCAGTTTAAAGTATATAAAAATATAGCTTCAAAAATGAAAGGAAGAGTCATTATAAGAACTTTGGATATAGGCGGAGATAAAATGTCTCCTGCTTTGGGTTTAATGGATTTCAAAAAAGAAGACAATCCTTTTTTGGGATGGCGAGCTATAAGATTTTGTCTATCGAATAAAAATGTATTTAAAGAGCAATTGAAGGCGCTTTTAAGAGCTTCCGCTTTTGGAAATATTGAAATAATGATTCCTATGATAAGCGTTTTGGAAGAGTTTACCGAAACAAAAAAAATTATAGAAGAAATAAAATTAGAATTAAAAAAAGAAAATATAGAATATGACGAAAACATAAAAGTCGGAGCTTTGATAGAAACTCCTTCGGCTGCGGTTATTATAGATTTGATACTTAAAGAGGCGGATTTTATATCAATAGGCTCGAACGATTTGGTTCAATATATGATGGCATGCGACAGAACAAACGAAAAATTAAGCGATTTGTATAATCCTATCGACATATCGGTTTTGAGAATGTTAAAACATATAATAGATTCCAGCAATAATGCAAATAAAAGAATAACTTTATGCGGCGAAATGGGAGGAGTCGCTTTATATACTCCCGTTTTACTCGGGCTTGGAATAAGAGAATTGTCGATGTCGGTTAATTCCATAGCCAAAGTAAAAAATACTATAAGGGCGATTTCGATTAAAGAATGCGAAGATTTGGTAAACTCTATGCTTGATAAAAAAGACAACGATTTTTCAAAATCAATTTTAAATAATTTTAGAAACAAAATAAATATAAAAATTTACGAAGGTATAAATTAATGCATAAAACTAATAAAAGAAATTATACGATTATATTATTTTTTATTTTATTTTTAATCGTTTTAGTTTTATTTTCCTGCAAGGTAAAAGATTCTATAGACGAAATGAATAAATTAAGAAATATAGAAAAAACCGAAGATTACGGAACTTTAAGCGATTTTTTAAAGTCGCTTCCGAAAACTCAGCAGGAAAAATCTCAAACTCCGTATAATGAAATAAACACATTTCTTAAAGGAAGAAACGAAATACTCTCTTCAAATTATAAAGACGGTTTTGAAACTTTAGCGAGATTTCTGTTTACCTATCCTTCAAGTTATTATGAAAGCGAGGCTTCTTATCTTTTGGGGCAGGCTTTAATTTATATGATAGAAAATAATCCTTTAT
Organism: uncultured Brachyspira sp.; assembly: GCA_964604385.1. GTDB lineage: Bacteria > Spirochaetota > Brachyspiria > Brachyspirales > Brachyspiraceae > Brachyspira. The sequence continues at coordinate 4,346 of CAZRYV010000018.1, read as the reverse complement.
ATATAAAAGAATTTTATACAAAATTAATATCCGAAGGAATAACGGAAGGAGAAGAAAACGCCGAAGTTAATTTTACTAATCAATCGAACGATTTAAAAAATATTTATAATCAAATGGGAATAATAGAAAAAGACGGAAGCTATTCTTTTAACGGTTATATATTCGATAGAATAATTCAAGATAGCGAAAGTTTATTTCCGTTAAAAGATTTCGCATATTATTTTAGCGTAAGACATAGATTCAAAAATATCGAATCGCAAAACGACAAAGAGAGTTTTATAACCAATGTCAATTATTTGAAAAGATTTTCCGACAGATACAGAACGAGCGTATTGCAAGAAAGCATTTTAAATAATAAGTCATACTTTCCCGAATCTTTGCCGTTTGAATTAAGCGCAATGGAAAAATCCAATTATGATAAAACCGTTCAAACCGTGAAAGAGAGAATTGAAAAAATTAAACCCGATTTTGAAGAAGATTATTATATAATAGGAAACGGAGTAATAATAAGAGATAGAATTCCCGCTATAGACGGAACGGAAAACGAATTATTTAAATTATATAATTACGATTTTGTAAAAGTTATAAGCAAAACAAATGTTTATAATGCAAGAAACAGAGAGAGAGAAGATTGGGCTTTAGTAAGATACGACACCTATTACGGACCGATAATTGGTTGGAGTTATTTAAGATATATGACAAACGATTTTAAAAATATAGAAGAAGTATTTGAAAGCTATAAATCCGCTATGAATAATTATAAGAATTACGATTATATAAAATCCGCCGATTATTTCGCTTATGTTTTAAGTCAAGCCGAAACGAATTATTTTACAGATAAGTCGGTTTATTTTCTGTGGAGAGTAAACAATAAAATAGGAGAGCTTGTAAGTTCTAAAAACAATCCTTATTACGATTATGTTTTGAATTATCCTAATTATTTTTATTATAATACGAATAATTATATTCTTCAAAGTTCGACATTGCTTTATAATTATTTGATTAAATATTTTCCAAGAAGTCCGTATAGATTCGTCATAAGCGGAGATAGCGAAGCCGAATATAATATAGATTAAAAACTAAAAATAAAGCCCTATATTTTATATAAGGCTTTATTAAAATTCTATTAAACTATTTTTTTAATTAATTTATTATTATTTGCTCTCTTTACAATTACTTTATTGCAACGAAGTCAAAACCGCCAAATCCGCTATATCTTGAGCGGAACATCCTCGAGATAAATCGTTCGCAGGTTTTGCAATTCCCTGAAGCATAGGACCTATCGCTGTGCATTTGCCCACTCTTTGCGCTATCTTATATCCTATATTTCCTGCATTCAAATTAGGGAATATAAGAACATTTGCATTTCCTTTTATTTTTGAATTTGGAGCTTTTTGTTCTCCGACTTTAGGAACTATAGCCGCATCAAATTGAAGTTCTCCGTCAAAAACGAAATTAAGATTACGAGCTTCTAAAATCTTTTTCGCTTCTATAACCTTATCCACCGATTCATGCTGCGCAGAACCTTTGGTAGAAAAAGAAAGTAACGCCACTCTCGGGTCTTTTCCCGTCATAGTTTTAAAAGAATCCGCTGTGGACTCAGCTATATCCGCCAATTGTTCAGCAGTAGGGTCGGGTATAACGGCGCAATCGGAAAAACATGCTATTCCATCGTCAAATAAAGCTTTATCAGGACTTTCGATAAAGAAAGTGCTTGAAAGCGTTTTAATTCCTTTTTTTAATCCTATTAAAAATAAAGCGGCGCGCAACATCTCTCCCGTAGCATAAACCGCTCCTCCAACCATTCCGTCCGCTCCGTTATCTGCAAGAATCGCAGCGCCCGTATAAACGGAATTATAAACGATTAATTCTTTCGCTTGGTCTTTAGTCATTCCTTTTTTCTCTCTCGCCTTAAAAAGAAGTTCTATATAACTTTCGGTTTTTGCTTCCGTTTTCGGGTCGAATATTCTTGCAAAATCGTCAATTTTCAAAGAATTTTCTTTCGCTAGAGATTCGATTTTAGCCTTATCTCCCAAAAGTATAACGCTTTTAACAAGTTTTTCTTTTTTTAATATCGCCGCAGCTTTGACATGCCTTTCGTCATAACCTTCGGCAAGCACTATAGTTTTTGGATTGGCTTTAGCTTTTTCCCTTAAATTATCCATGAAAGATGCCATAATAAACCCCTATTCAAAATTTTAATGATACTACAATTTTATTATATAAACTATAATTTTGCAAATTTTATTAAAAAAATTAAATCGTTTTAAATGTATATTTAAAATATACGATGTAAAACAATTACTCAACAAATTTAAAAATTATATGCGGACAAAGAAAATTATTTTTATTTTTATTTTATATTTTTATTTTCAATGTCCGCTTAATATTATTATCAATTACCTTGATATACTGGAGTAAACTCCAAAGTATAGGTTAATTCCGCTTTTTCTTCATAACCCGTTAGTCCTTTCCATATATATCTTATTGTAAAATCTTTTCTCTCGCCTCTTTTAAGAGTAAAATCTTTATGCCTATCGTAAACAAGCATATCGCTAAAGCCATTATCATCTTTTGTGGCGTATAAAACGAAAGCGTCTTTTTCAGCGTCAAACACTAATCTGACTTTTTGACTCCCTTTATTGGCAACCCATCCGCTATGATTGTTCCCAAAACCAATCGTATCGACAAAACTCAAATTCAAATTATATTTCGCTATATCCGCAGCCAAATCTATATATACATCTTTCTGTTTTATATTTTCTATTTTATAGCTTTTGGATTCTGATATATTTATCTTTTCGTCCCAATCCAATTTACACAACTGGTCATAGTTAACCACGCTTGGAATATCATACATACTCCATATATATTCCACATCTCTCGGATAATCGGCATCATAAACCGCTCCGCCTATTTTAAAATGATAATAACCCACAGACCTTTTGAGGTCGGAAAACAAACCCGCTCCATTATAATGCCATGTCCATGCCACTATGTTTTTGAAATCCTTTACCGTTATGGATATTATATCTTTGGTATATTCGTTATCAAAAATTAAATCGTCATCTACAACGCCATCGCCCGTAGAACTGATATTGGTTTTTATAGGTATATAAGGAGAGCGTCCTGCTTTCCCGTAAGTCGCTATGGCTCTGCTTGTATCGTAATAGTTGCCTCCATCAATTCTCGGTCCGTATCTTTTATTATTTCCTATAGAATCCAAACACCATTGATATATTTCAATCTCTCCATTTGGTTTCACTATTCCAATTGGGTCATATTCGTAAAAATAGGATGCTCCATTTACTTTGAAATCTACTCTACCGCCGCCGTTATAGTCCGTTTCCCATCCCGCGTCTACGCTTCCCCATCGCACGGGCGCTTTAGGAGTTCCGGCTATATATTGTTTCCATTCTACGGGAACTGCAAAAGCGAATACCAATTTTGAATATTTGTCTATCGCAACCAAATAATTATCAGTATATACGAGTCCCAAAGCCATTCCGTTAAATCTGTAAAAATAAAATCTGCTTAATTTATCGCTTCTATTATACCTACTGTCTGCCGAAAAAAGCGGATTTTTGCCTTTATAAAGCCAATATTGAACCGAAGAAATAGATTGCCCCGAACCTGAGGTATTAGGTCCGTCATAACCGTATGTGTTTAACGAAGAATTTTTAAAATTCCAATTTCCATTAACCAATTTGTAAGAAGGTCTATTATTTCCATCGAATGAAGCCTGTATTACCATATTATCAAAATTCATTGAAAATTTATAATTCGGGTCATTCCATTCTCCATATTTAAATGGGTCTAAATATACGGTAGTTGTGCCGGATGAATTTCCGTTTGTGCTAAAAGCTGAATCTCCCCAAGTTGGAATATCCGAATATCCGTCCCAAATCGGAATATCATTGCCAAAATCGTCATCAGGATAAAAATCGTCCGGTAAATCATCGTCAATCGAACCGTTCATACTGCTTGCGCTTTTATTATAATAATATTTTGGATTAAATCTGCTCGAACAAGACATAAAAAATAATCCTAAAATAAATATAAACAAAAACAGTTTTATAATATTTTTCATAAGTAAATCCTTTTAATTAAATTTTATTTAATAGCGGACAAGAAAAAATTCCTGCCCGCTTATAATTTTTATTCTTTATTTATAGAAATCTATTCTATGTTCATTTGAACGAAAATCATATAATGCACCACCTTCTATATCCAATCTTAAAGCCTCACCATCTTCATTATAGTAAACGGCTATACCATTACTCTCATTAGAATAAATATAAGTATTGGTTTTGCCATTCTCCACATGCGTTATGGTTTTACCATCC
>CAZRYV010000017.1:16153-18191 GCA_964604385.1 uncultured Brachyspira sp. | reverse complement strand
ACAAAATAAAAAATATTATATTTGCTATTGACAAAAAATAATATGTATTTTATTATATATATAATAATTATGTTAACTAATAAATAAATATGAATTTTTTGAAATATTTTTTACTTATTTTTATTGTTTTTTTTGAAGTTTCCTGCGTTAATGAATTATTTATTGGAATTTCGTCTCGATATAACGGACATTACAGAAGCCGAGATACCGTATTAAACAGCGATAATTATTTATATATAAGAGTTTCGGGTGGTGGACTTACAATATATTTTGGCGGAGTAGGTGACGATAATATTCAAGGATATAATTATGAAAGTATAAGTCCATATAAGATAACGGGATATGCGGAAAATATTTATTATTTTGAAACGGGAAATTTTGTAGGAACTTTAACATTTAACGGCAACATTGACGCCTTGATTGAATTGCAAAAAATCACTCCTCCCACTTTTGGCATAGAACCCACGACTTTGGATAAAATAAATTCTTTTTAATGATTTATTAAAATTTTAAATTATCAGATATTATTAAATCAAATCTTGCAATCATAAAATTATATAAGAATTCTTGATTTTTTATGTAATTATTTTATAATCAAATTTATAATTTATAATAAAATAGAATAAAATGGAATAAAAATGAAAGTTATAATAATAGTTCCTACTTATAATGAAAAAGATAATATAGAAAAAATGATAAATACAGTTTTGAAACTTCCCGAATATATAGAGATTTTAGTCGTTGACGATAATAGCCCGGATGGAACTGCAAATATAGTTGAAAAATATCTTAATAATAATAGAGTTCATTTATTAAAAAGAGAAAAAAAAGAGGGATTGGGACCCGCATATATATCGGGATTTAAGCATTCGTTTTCTTATAATCCCGATTATGTAGTTGAAATGGACGCCGATTTTTCGCATGACCCAAATTTTGTAATAAAGTTTATCGAAAGAATGGAAAATGAAAAATTAGATTTGGTTATAGGTTCGAGATATTGCAACGGAATAAGCGTGGTTAATTGGCCTCTCAGAAGATTATTTTTATCCTATTATGGAAACAGATATGCATCGTTAGTTCTTGGATCGAAGATAATGGATATAACGGGAGGATTCAAATGTTTCAGAGTATCTGTTCTTAAAAACATGAATTTTGACAATATACTTTCAACGGGATATTCTTTTCAGATAGAAATGAATTATTCTTTTGAAAGCAACGGTTATAAAGTGTCGGAAGAACCAATAATATTTTATGAGCGAAGAAGCGGACAATCGAAAATGTCGAAAAATATAATTGCCGAAGCTTTATTTAGAGTTGTAAGATTAAAATTTAGAAATAAGAAAAATTATTTTAAGACGCCGAATTAATTTTTTATAGTTTTTATATTTTTTATAAGTTATTCTTCTTTCATTTTTGCGCCTATACTTCTAAATTGTTCGATAAAATTAAAAGAAGATTTATTTATAGATGCGGCATCGTCTATAATAATATCGTTATCGCAAACTGCCGAAGCTACGCAAAGAGCCATTGCTATGCGATGGTCGTTGTGAGAAGAAGTTTTTCCGCCGATTAATTTTTCTACGCCCTCTATATATATTTCGTTTTCGGTTGAAGTTATTTTTGCTCCTATTTTATTGAAACTGTCTTTTAAATCGTTTATTCTATCGCTTTCTTTATATCTTAATCTTTTCGCATTATATAATTTTGTAGTTCCTTTTGCCGTAGACGCTAGAGCGACTATTACTGGAGCCAAATCAGGAATATTTATAATATCTATATCCAAAGCGTTTAATCTTGAGATTTTTTTAACCGTTATAGAAGAGTCGTCATTATTTACAATCAAAGCTCCCATAAACTTTAATATATTAAGTATCTCTTTATCGCCTTGAATCGAATATTTATTTAATCCGTATAATGTGACCTCTCCGCCCAACGCTCCCGCCGCTGCAAAAAACGCCGCATGCGACCAATCCGCTTCAATTTCATAATTAATCGGAGAATATTTTTGATGACCGAAAACTTCTATAATATTATTATC
>CAZRYV010000017.1:0-16053 GCA_964604385.1 uncultured Brachyspira sp. | reverse complement strand
ATGTTTGCTTGTTTCTATTTTTGCCGATTTTAAAGTTTTTAAAGTCATCATAACATACGGTGCGGATTCCAATTCTCCTTCTATCGTTATTTTTGAATCGCCGTCCAATAACGGTAGGGCAAATAATAATCCGCTTATAAATTGACTGCTTATATTTCCCTCTACGATAAAATCTCCGCTTTTTAATTTGCCTTCCACAGTTAAAGAATCTTCTTTTAAATCGAAAGTTAAACCTTGTTTAAGCCATATTTTTTTATATATTTCAAGAGGACGACTAAATAATTTTTTAGAACCTATAAATTTTGCGTTAATTCCGAGAGCCGAAACTACGGGAATTAATAATCTTAAACTGCTTCCCGATTCTTTTACATCTATAGTTATATTATTTATATTTTTATTTTTGGGAATAACTTTTAGACAATCTTTTTCCGCCTTAAAATCTGCGAAAATAGAAACGGCTTCTTTTGTAGCGGTAATGTCGATTCCAACATCTTCCATCCAAGGTTTTAATACGCTTTCTCCGTCTGCTAAAAAAGACGCAATCAAAGCCCTGTGAGTGTCGCTTTTGCTAATTTGAATATATACTGAACCGAAAATATCGCTTGGTTTAATCGTTAAAATCATATAAAGACTCCATTAACTGTTTAATAATTTTCCAATGTTTCAATTCTATTTTAATATCGAATCCACGAAGTTTTCAATATCAAATTCTTTGAAATCTTCCACTTTTTCGCCGTATCCGCTGTAAAATATTGGAAGCGACAAATAATAGGCTATGCTTATTGCGACTCCTCCTTTTGCCGAACTATCCATTTTTGAAACTATGGCTCCCGATATATTTAAAGAATTATAAAATACTTTAGCCTGTTCAATTCCGTTATGTCCCACATTTGCATCAAGCACCAATATTGGAATAAAATTAAATTCTGAAAATCTTTCCGTTGCGATTTTTTTCATTTTTTCAAGTTGCCTGATTAAATTATCCTGATTATGAAATCTTCCTGCAGTATCGACTATAACAATATCGGCGTTTGTCGATTTTGCCTTATCCAAAGCATGAAATAAAACGCTTGCAGGGTCGCCCGCCTGCTGTCCCTTTACTATAGAAACCGACAATCTGTTTGCCCATTCTTCCAACTGTTCTATTGCGGCAGCTCTAAAGGTGTCGGAAGCGGCAATTATAATATTATGTTCTTTTTTTAGAATATTTGCCAATTTTGCTATAGTTGTGGTTTTTCCGACTCCGTTTACGCCGACTATAAACAATATATTTTTATCTTTCAATTCTAATTTTTTTGGTATAAATTTTGATATTAAAATCTCTCTCAAATATTTTTTTGCTTCAGCGGGTTCTTTAATGGAATTTTCTTCTATGATTTTTCTTAATTTTGATATTATGTCTTTTGTCGTTTCAATTCCCGCATCTGCCGTTATTAAAGTATTTTCCAAATTGGCAAAAAACTCTTCGTTAATAGCCGAAATATTAAATAAAGACGAAAGAGAAAATTTATTCTGATAACCCGTTAATGAAACTTTACTTTTATTATTTTTCTTTAAGACTATAAATAAAATTAAAGAAAATGCCACAATTATTAAAATTACGGCAATTATTATTATATTTGGCATTATATTGTATTCTCCATAATAAACTTATTGAAAAATATTATTATATAAACTATAAATATTTTTTCAAGTTTAATTAAAATAGAATTACATTATTTGATATTGATAATTATATACTTTAATGATATAATGCTTATAAATATTTTAAGGATGAGTAGACATGGCGATAAAGAAAAATAAAAATAACGACAACGGTTCTGAAGAGAGACAGTATTCGACTCTAACGAAAGATATACTTAAAAGAGTAAATCATATATCTATAGAAAACGAATTAAGAGAATCCTATTTAACATATTCGATGAGCGTTATAGTTTCAAGGGCGCTTCCCGATGTTAGAGACGGTTTAAAGCCCGTTCATAGAAGAATATTATACGCGATGTATGACGCTAATCTTACGCATGATAAACCTTATAAAAAGTCGGCGGCTACTGTCGGAGAGGTTTTAGCTAGATACCATCCGCATGGAGATTCCGCCGTTTACGGAACTATGGTTAGAATGGCGCAGGATTTTGCTATGAGATATTTGCTTGTGGACGGACAGGGTAATTTTGGTTCTGTAGATGACGACCCTCCTGCCGCTATGCGTTATACGGAAGCGAGAATGACTCGTTTTGCCGAAGAGATGTTAAACGATATAGAAAAGGATACTGTCAGATTCGTTCCAAACTTTGACGATTCGAGAACAGAACCTTCCGTTTTGCCCGCAACTGTTCCTCAACTATTGGTAAACGGTAGCATGGGAATCGCCATCGGTATGGCTACCAATATGCCTCCTCATAATTTGAAAGAAGTTATTAATGCAGTTTTTCATTATATAGACAATAAGAACGCCGAAATAAAAGATTTAATGAAATATATTCAGGGACCCGATTTTCCTACTGCCGGAATTATATACGGTAAAGAGGGAATCAAAGAAGCTTATACTACGGGAAAAGGAAGAATAAAATTAAGAGCGAGACTCGAGATAGAAGAAATAAAAAAAGATAGGGAAGCCATAATAGTTAAAGAACTTCCTTATAATGTTGTAAAAACTACTTTGCATGAAAAAATCGCCGAACTTGTAAAACAGGGAAAAATAGAAGGCATTTCCGATATAAGAGACGAATCGAGCAACAGAGCGGGAATAAGACTTGTAATAGAGCTTAAAAAAGGAGTCGCCACTCAAATAGTTTTGAATCAATTATTCAAACATACCGATTTGGAAACCACTTTCGGCATAATAAATTTGGCTTTAGTTAACGGAGAGCCTAAAGTTCTTAATTTAAAAGAGCTTATTAAATATTTTGTAGACCATAGAGTGGAAGTTATAACTAAAAGAACTCAATACGACCTTAATCAAGCGAAAGCGAAAGCGCATATATTGGAAGGACTTTTAATAGCGCAGGCAAATATAGAAAAAGTTATTAAAATAATAAGGGAAAGCGAAAATACGGAATCGGCAAGAAATACTTTAATAAAAACATTTAAATTGTCCGAGAAACAGGCGCAAGCCATACTCGATATGCCTCTTAAAAGATTAACGGCTTTGGAAAAATTAAAAATAGAAGAGGAATTAAAAGAATTAAAGGAATTTATAGCCTATTGTGAAGATTTGCTCGCTCATCCTAATAAAATATTGGCGGTTATAAAAAATGAACTTCAGAAAATATCCGAAAAATACGGAGACGAAAGAAGAAGCGAAATAATTGGAAAAACTAACGACACGGAAATAGATGAAGAAGATTTGATTCATGATGAAGATGTCGCAGTTTCCATAACGACTCAAGGATTTATAAAGAGAGTTCCCGCTTCAAGTTATCGCACGCAGGGAAGAGGCGGAGTTGGAGTTCAAGGCGGAAAATCTCAAGGCGAACATTATATAGAACATTTATTTGTAGCTTCGACAAAAGATTATTTATTTATATTTACCGACAGAGGAAAAGCGTTTTGGATGAAGGTGCATGAAATCCCCGCTTTGACGAAAATATCGCAGGGAAAAAGCATTAAATTTATACTTAATCTCGCTCCAGATGAAAAAATTACTAGCTATTTTACCGTATCCGATTTTGACCCTAAACAGTCGATTATAATGGTTACAAAAAAAGGAACTATAAAAAAGATGGAATTAAAGCATCTTGAAAACGCTAAAAAACGGGGAATATTGGCGCTTACTTTGGAAAATAATGATGAGCTTGTAGCGGTATCTGCCGTTCAAACGGGAGACGATTTTATTATGACTACCGATTCTGGACTCGCTTTAAGAATAAACGAACAGAAAGTTAGAAATATGGGAAGAGCCGCCGGAGGAGTTAAGGGAATAACTCTTTCTGGAGACGATATTTGCGTATCAGGAAACGGAATACATAAAGGAGAATCTTTGATAGTTATAACCGAAAACGGAATAGGCAAAAGATTATCTTCAAAACAATTTAATGTTAAAGGCAGAGGCGGACATGGACAGATTTATATTAAACTTGACAATAAAACGGGAAAAGTCGTAAGTGTCCGAACGGTAGGGGATAAAGACGAGATAATGGTTGTGACGACTGACGATATGACTATTAAGATTAAGGCAAATTCGATTCCTGAACTTGGAAGAAATGCAAAAGGAGTAAAAATAGTTAATATATCAGACGGAGCAAGAGTTAGCGACTTGGCTGTAGTTCCTGCGCCAGAAGATAAATAAAAATATAAATAAAAAAATAAAATTGTTCTTTATATAATAGATTACGATTTACATAAAAATCATATAATAATAAATTATAATTATATGATAAAAATAAATAAAAAAGGAGCGCTAAAATGAATAAAAAACAAGGAATTACTATTTACGAAATACAAAATAAGTTAAAAGAAGACGGTATTTCGATAACTCGAACGGGCATAACTCATTTTATAGATACCTATGCTGGTGGCTCAGCTAAATGCGTAGTCGGTAGAGATAATAGAAGATTATTATATCGTAACGATTTATATATTAAAATTCGACAGTATAAAGTCGCTTTTATGAAAATGAAGGAAGACTATAAAACTTTTAAAGACAGTCAAAAAAGTTTTTGGACTATTCGAGAGAAATTAAAAACTTCCAAAGATTAGAAAGACAAACTTATTTAAATAATGAAATAATAAAAAATGTCAAATCTGTTTATTTTTAAATTTATTTTGAGATTATTAAAAAAATAATAATTTTTTACTTAAAAATTTAGATTAAAAATTCAAAAAATATAAATAATCGTCCGTTTCTTCATCTCTGATTTCTTTAGCCGATATTATCTCTATATTAACATTTTTTCTTTTTGCTGTTATAGTATTTAATTCCATATTTGCTCTTCCTATAACTTTAGCTTTAGCGTCCGTTATAACCATAATTATTCTGTTTTCGTTTTGGAATTCGAATTTTTCCAAAGCCTGCTGAATCGCTTCATACATAGGTTCGGCTCTGTCTCCGCCTCCGTCCGCATAGAAATATCTAGATTCTCTGACTATTTCGTTAATATTATTATTAAACTCTATTTTTTTTGTAAGATATTTATCTTTAACATCTCTATAAAGCAAAAAGCCTATTCTTGATTTATCATTTTTTGAAATTATATTTTCGGCTATGATATTTATTTCGTTTCTTATCGCTCTTAAATATGGCTTCATACTTTCGGTAGTGTCTATAACCATAATCAAATCTATTGCGTTTTCATTATATTTTTTAATTATTTTATGAATATTATCTTTTAAATCGTTGTCGTCTTTTACGGAACTATTATTTATGTCTATAGATTTTACGGGAGTCGGATTATTTAATATATCGTCATAATATTTTTTTTTTTCGTTTTCTCTTTCTATATTATCGTTTAATTGAGCTATTATATCGGATTTTTCTTCTGTCATATTATTTACGGGTTTTTCTCTATTAGTCGCTTCTATTATATAATCTATAGGATAAGTGAAACTTTCTCTGTTGTTATTAAATACATTAAAAGATAAATATCTGTCGTCAGGCATTTCTTTAAAATACGCCTTTATATAGAGTTTTTTTCCTATTTCTCTGTTATAAGTATCTTCCAATATTACGGCGCTTCCATCGACATTAACCGTATTGCCATAAGACGCTCTTATTAATTTATAGGCTTCGTTTGTTTTTCCGTCTCTAACATAAAAAGCGTATCTTCCGTTATTTCCGCCCGAATAATATAAATAAAAAGCGTATAAATCTCCCTCTTTTTCTACATTTCTTAAAGCTATTATAGGATTTGTGGTATCGTTATTTATTTTTAAGGTGATTTCGTTTTCGGCTATTATATTTCCGTTTATATCGTATGATTCTAATATTAACTTTATATTATCTCTTAATTTAATTTGAGTATTTAAATTATTATTCAAATATAAAGTTTCGGGTATATAAGTTTCAAATACATATCCTAAATTATCATGAACGGCGCTAATATTAATATTTATTATAGAATTGGTATCGTTATTTAAATATAAATACGAATAAGAACCGTTTTCAAGTTTATATTTTAATTTTAATTCGGCGGTATCGTTTTTCTTTTGTATATATATATGATAGCCTCTTTCAAGTTTATTAACTTCAATATTGTTTTGATTTATTTCGTTTAAATTTTGTGCGTATAAATCGGCGAATAATACCGATAAAATAATAAATAAATATTTTAATCTTGTCATTTTATACCTCTTTAAAATTATTATCGGTTATGCAACTCATAAATATGCGTTATTATGTTAATAAATCAGAAATAAAAATTCTGTAAAAATAAAAAATTATAAAAAAATTATAATATAAATTAGTTAGATAATTTTAAGGAACATTTATATTTGAAAGCAATTCTTCTATAATCATATCGCTTATAACATTTTCCGCCTGCGCTTCATAACTTACGCTTATTCTATGTCTTAATATTTCGTAGGCTACCGCTCTTATATCTTCGGGCATAACGAAACCTCTTCCCTGCATCATGGCGTTCGCTTTTGCGGCTTTTGTTAAATATATTCCCGCCCTTGGAGAGGCTCCATAATCTATATATTCGCTTTTAAGTTTGTAATCGCTCGGATTTCTTGTGGCGTCTATTATATTAATTATATAGTCCAATAATCTTTCTTCTATATGAATTTGATTTGCAAGTTTTCTTAATTTTTCTATCGTTTCTATTGTGGTTATAGGGTTTATGGATGACGGTTTTGAATAAGACATATTTTTTATTATAGTTTTTTCTTCACTTTTATTAGGATATTTAACTATAACTTTCAACATAAATCTATCGACTTGAGCTTCGGGCAGAGGATAAGTGCCTTCCTGTTCTATAGGATTTTGAGTGGCAAGAACCAAAAACACATTGGGTAATTTGTAAGTTTTATCTCCAATCGTCACTTGATGCTCTTCCATAGCCTCTAATAAAGCCGACTGAACTTTTGCAGGCGAGCGATTTATTTCGTCAGCCAATATTATATTTGAAAATATCGGTCCCTGTTTTGGCAAGAATGCGGAATTTTTAATATCGTAAATTTCGGTTCCTATTATATCGGCGGGAAGTAAGTCGGGCGTAAATTGTATTCTTTTAAAAGAAGCGTCTATAGTCGAAGCCAATGATTTTACCGTTAATGTTTTTGCAAGTCCCGGAACTCCTTCGAGCAATACATGTCCGTCACATATAATTCCCAAAAGAAGTTTGTCTATCATATTCTCTTGTCCGACAATCACTTTTTTTATCTCGCCTTTAACTGCGTTTATTACATCCAAAGCCGCATTTGCCGCTTCCGAAATTGCCTGTAAATCTTTTGATTCCGTCATATTTACTCCGTTTTTATTTTCAATAATTTTTAAATTTTTGAGATTTTATCGCTCTATATACAAAATATATAATTAACAATATTATTAAACATTCCGCTATCATAACGATTAAAAAAGGATATCCGAAAACTCTTATTTGATATTCTTTCAAATGTTCTTCATGCGGTATTAAATTGTGTCCGTTTCCTATCTCGTAATACCTCGCTTCGAGTTCGGGAATTTTTAATTTTCCTTTGCTTACGGGTTTTAAAGTGTATAATATTTTGTATTTTGAAATCGCAGATTGATTTTCTTTATCCGACAACTCGCTTTCGATTCTTTTATTAATAACCTCAAAATCGCTTATAGCGTTTTCATTTAAACCTTCCGCTTTAAAAGTTTCCGCATCTCCCGTAAATTCCAAAGAATATTCTATAGTCTGCCATTTATATATAATCTTCTTGTTTACTTTTCCTTCTATTATAACCATAGAATGCAGAATATTTGAAAATACAATTAATAATAAAAAAATATAATGTTTCATTGAAAATAGATTATATAGAAAATTTTAAAAACTTCAACTTTAATAGCAATATTTATTTTAATTCCAATATTATTACCTTTGACAAATTTTATTTTTTATATTATAATCTATCGATAAAAATAAAATTTATTAAATAAGGATTATAAAAATGACAAGAATTATAAAAATTTTATGCGTTTCGTTTTTATTATTAATTTCATGTAAAAATGAAAATGCAAAATCAAGCGAAAAAGAAGCGATTTTTAAAGAATTGGGAATCGAAGATTTAGTTGAATATAGCGACTTAAACGAAAATGAATTAATAGGCAAGTCGTTTACTCTTTATAATATGTTCCCCGATAGTAAAATTAATATATCTTTCTACGATATAAGCAATCAGGCATTCGGTTTTGCGGGCGTGAATACTTATAGAGGCTCTTATAGTAAAAATAACGATGAAATAAAATTTTCGGATATTTCAAGAACAAAAATGACGGGACCTAAAGAAATAATGGATGCGGAAAACGATTTTATAAAATATTTGGAAAATACTAAATATATGTTTTTGAGCGAAGACGAATTGATAATAATAACAGCCGATTCTCAAATATTAAGATTTAGAGAAAATATTATAAATATAGACGAATTAAAGGGTATAAAATTTGTATTGTCAAATATGTCCCTTGGAACGGGCACAAGAATATTATATTGTGAAAACAATTCGTTTGTAGGCAATTCGGGAGTTAATATTTATAATATACCGTTTGAATTAAATAATAACGAAGTGACAATAGGAGAAAGAGGAATTTCCACTTTAATGTCGGGCGCTGAAGAAGATATGAAAGCCGAAGACGAATATTTGAAACTTATAAATTCGGCAAAATATATATCGTTCGATAATTATAATTTATGCATAAAAACTTCGGATAATAAATTATTATTGTTTGATATAGCAGATTAATTATTTTACGATTTTTATTTAATAGTGTTTTATATAGTGGCGACAGAATATTTTGTTGCGCTCTTAAAAGATATATATACAAACCCATTACTTTTAAAAGCCCTATAAAATTATCGCATGATAGTTTTATAGGGTTCTTTTTATATTGATTAATTAAAAATAATATTTATAATATTATAAAATATAAACAATTAGGAACTGTAAATTGAAGTTTTTAAAAAACCTGCAAAAAAAATATAAAGATATAAAAATAAAACAATTCAAAAAGTTTTATATAATCATAATAGGAATAATATTTTTAATTAATACCATAATACTTTCTATTCTTATAGCCGACATTGTAACTCAACCAGATATACAAGCGATAGAATTATACAAACCTACAATACCTACGAAAATTTACGATATAAAAGGCGAAGTTATTTCGGAATTCTTTACCGAGCAGAGAGCGTTGGTAGAATATAAAGATTTGCCACCACAATTAATAAAAGCAATAATATCTATGGAAGACAATAATTTTATGAGGCATAATGGAATAGATATTGTAGGAATATTCAGAGGGACTATAGGAAATATGTTGCTTGGAAGACGCCCGCGAGGAGCAAGCACATTATCCCAACAGGTTGCAAGAGGTATAGTATTAAAATCAAGAGAAAGAACCATAGCGAGAAAATTAAGAGAAATATGGGTGACTTTTCAGATAGAAAAAAGATTAACAAAAGAAGAAATCGTAACTTTGTATTTTAATCAAATATTTTTCGGGCATTCGGTTTACGGAGTGCAGGCGGCGAGTAGATTCTATTTTAATAAAGATGTTCAGGATTTGAATTTGGCAGAATGCGCTATGCTTGCGACTTTGCCTCCTTCTCCTAATACTTATTCTCCGATTAATAATCCTAATATATCGATGCAAAGACATAAATTAGTGTTAAAAAGAATGAATGACATGAAATTTATAACATCAGCCGAAGGAGACGAAGCTTATAAAGAATTTTGGGAATCTTATACGGGGAAAATAGGAAGAAGAGGAACTACAGCTTACAGCGCATCTATAGACAGAGCGCCTTATGTTACAGAATATGTAAGAAGAATGTTGGTGGAAAAATATGACGAAAGAACTTTAAAAGAAGATGGATTAAAAATATATACGACTATAGATATAGAAAAACAGGAAGCCGCTCAAAAGTTATTAACGGAAGCTTTAAGAGATTATAATATAAGATACGAGGGCGGTTCTATGGATATAAGTTCGGTATACGATAGAAATCTTATAAATAAATTGGAAGTATTGTCTTTAATGTTTGAGCTTCCCGAAGATTTGGCTTATAACAAATTTAATATTGCCGTTAGAGATTCTTTAAATAAAAATGTTTCGAGTCCTTTGGCTTTGCTTTCGGATATATTCGGAATGGAAAATGTAAACGACATAATGATGGAGGTTATGAAAGCGGACGAAGCGGAACTTTCAAGGCAAATAGAAGGTGCTTTAGTATCTATAGACCCAAGAAACGGTTATATAGTTTCAATGGTTGGAGGTTCGGGTTTTACGCCGAGAAATCAATTAAATAGAGTAACCCAAGCGAGAAGACAAGCAGGAAGCGCATTTAAACCTTTCGTATATGCGGCGTCTATGGATGTTACAAATTACAGTCCTTCGACTATAGTAAGCGATGCTCCGATAGGTTTTGTATTCGAAGACGGAAGTTCATGGATACCAAAAAATTATTCAGGTAATTTCAAGGGAGATATAAGTTTAAGATACGCTTTATCTGTTTCTCTCAATATAGCCACCGTAAATGTTTTGAATTATGTCGGAGTAACGAACGCCATAAAATATATGGAACCTATATTTAAAGCGGATAATGACGAAAAAAAATCAAAAAGAATGTTTAACGAAGATTTGACTTTGGGACTCGGCACAGGACTATTCACTCCGCTCGAATTGACTACGGGATTTGCCACAATAGCAAACGAGGGAAAGGAAGTGGAACCGATTTTAATAAGATATGTTACCGACAGATACGATGTTATGATAGACGACTTTGAAGAAGAATTAAAAAAAGAAATAGAAGACAGAGGCGGAGCAAAACAGGTTATGAGTAGAGAAGTCGCGTATTTAATAAGCGATATATTATCCGGAGTATTGAGAGGAGGAACGGCTACAAGCGCAATGTATGAGGCTAAATTTACAAGAATGGGTGCGGGTAAAACGGGAACTTCAAACGATTGGAAGGATGCATGGTTTGTGGGATATACTCCCGAACTTACTACGGGAATATGGATAGGTTTCGACTCGTTCAAATATTCTTTAGGAAATAATCAAGTGGGAGGAAGAGTCGCAGCGCCGATATGGGGAAAATATATGGTAGAAGCTTTGAAAACCGTAAAACCGACTTGGTATAAAAAACCGAGCAATATAGTGACTATTGATATCTGTTCGGTAAGTGGTAAACTTCCGAGCGATTCCTGTTATTCCATAAAATCGGAATTGTTTATTATAGATAAAATTCCGTCCGAAATTTGTAATGTATGCGCAAATTATTTACAAGATTCGAGCGAGCTTGACAGTATAATCGATTCTTTTTTGGATTATTGATTATATAAATTTTTGATTATAAATTTATAAAGAGAGTAAATGAATAAGATAATAAATATAAATTCAAATATTTTAAAATACAAAAATATAGTTGCAATTCCTTCGATACATTCGAGAGTTTATTTTTCTTTGGCGGTTAGAGAAGCCGTAAAGGAATTTAAGCCTGACGCTATAGCGATAGAGCATCCTGAAAGTTTTAATCAATCTTTAAGAGAGGCGGTAAGCAGACTTCCTTATATAAGTTTAATAATAAGAGAGACGGAAAACGAAGCGCTTTATATACCGATAGACCCATGCGATTCCATTATAGAAGCCGCTCGACTTGCAATTGACGAAGAGATTCCATTTTTTCCGATTGACAAAGATATAAACTCTGTTAATTCAAATTCTCATTATTTGATGCCGGACGATTATCTACTAAACAAAATAGGATTGGTAGAATTTTATAAAGAAATTAAATCAAAATATTCTTTCTTTAAAACCGATGCGGATAAAGAGAGAGAATATTATATGGCGTATAAATTAAACGAACTTTCTAAAAATTATAAAAGGATATTGTTTGTAGTGGGAATGTCGCATTGGGATAATATATTAAATATAATGAAGAAAAACGATTTTTATAAAATAAATAACGATAGCTTAAATAATGAAAATATAAATATATATAATGTTCATAAAGATTCTTTAAATAAAATGCTTGGAGAATTTCCGTTTACTACTTATATGTATGAATTATACCGAGAGGCAAAGTTGGATAATTTCGATAAAATTAATATAATAGAAACGATTTTTAAAGAGGCAAAATTAAGATATAAACTTCCAATTTCTCTTTTACAGCAAAAAAATATGATGAAATATTTAAGGAATTTATGTTTGCTCGAAAATTATATTATGCCCGATTATATAGATATGCTTACCGCCTCAAAATGTATGATAAATAACGATTACGCTTTGGAAGTTATGCAGGGAATGGAATACTATCCTTATTATAGAGAAGAAGATTATCCCACGATAAAATTAAATAGAGACCCTGCGACAAACGGAATGGAAGGACTTTTAAAAGACAAGAAAATCAAATTGCATCAATACGATAATGTTTGGAAAACTTCTTTTAAGAAAATTAAAATCGATACTCGTCCGAAAGAAAAATATGACGGCGAGTGGGAAGACGCTTGGAACGATAGAACGAATTTACTCTCACATATACCCGAAGATATTTCTATGGAAAAGTATATGAATATATTGAGAGATAAAATAAAAAATATGCTTACAGAAGATAAAGCAAAAATAGAGCCTTTTACCGTTAGCATTAAAGACGGAATAGACATGCGGGAAACTATAAGAAATTATTATAAAAATGAAATATATGTTAAAGAGATTCCTAAAATAAAGGGAAACATAGGGCATGTCGTTATTATATTTGACGATGAACATGACGAAAATTACGATTGGAATATAGTTTGGTATAGCGAAGCTCATGATGACAGCGATTTAATATTATATTCAACCGAGCCCGGAAATATTCTTGTTGGACCTGGAATCTCAAAATGTTATTTCGGAGGATACGCTTCTTTAATGCCGCCTCAAGCTCCCTATGATGTATGGAGAGATTATAAAAAATTAAAAGCCGAAGGAATTATAGGAAACTATGCCGATTTACTATTATATACTGCTATAATTTATTCGGTAGATAAATATTTGGGATATGTGGCGCCTAAACCTCCATCTAATGTCCTTAAAGAACTTTCAAAAAATTATTCGGTGGAAATAATTCATATTCCGCTTACAAGCTTTTCGAGCGAAACTTTAAGAAAATTAAGGCATTTTCATGTTTTGGGAAATAGAAGATTGAGAAGTATCGCAAAAGATTATATTATTTGATTTTTATGATTTAATTTAAAATTAACAATGAAC
Source organism: uncultured Brachyspira sp. (assembly GCA_964604385.1). GTDB lineage: Bacteria > Spirochaetota > Brachyspiria > Brachyspirales > Brachyspiraceae > Brachyspira. The sequence continues at coordinate 2,678 of CAZRYV010000017.1, read as the reverse complement.
CATAAAAAATAAAGCGAGATAATAAAACCCCGCTTTATTTTATGATTATTTTTTTATTATATTTATTATTTTTTATAAATATTTTTTATAAAAAAATTATAAATTATTTTACACTCCTAAAGAAATTATAGAAAAGTTTTTAATAGTCGCTTCAGAACCGGCTTCTTTTGATATTTCGTCTATTAAACTTTTGATAGTTATTTTATTATCCGTAAATAATTTTTGGTCTATCAAAACGCTTTCGGAATACCAAGAATTCATTTTTCCTTCGAGGATTTTTTCAATCATGTTTTCAGGTTTTCCCTGTTCCCTTATTTGCTTTTCAAATATTTCTTTTTGTTCTTTAACCGATTCGGCATCTATTCCTTCTCTATTCAAAGCCAAAGGTTTTTCGCTTGCGACATGCATAGCTATTTGATTCGCTATTTCCAAACATTTTCCTTTTGGTTTAATATCAAATTCCACTATGCTAACCAATTTATTATTGAAATGAACATAGGTTCCAAAAAATCCGTTTGTCTTCATTACTTTAACATCAGCCAAAACGGTTTTTTCTCCCCATTTTTGAATTCCTTCGTTAATCATAGATTGAATAGTCTCTCCGTTGTCCGATTTAGAGTTTAAAAGAGCGTCTACGGAAACATTATCGTTAAGACTCATAGCGGTTTTGGATATATTTTTAGCCAAATTAATAAATAATTCGTTTTTAGCCACAAAATCGGTTTCGCATTGAAGTTCTATGCAGGCGACTTGCGTTTTATCGTCATTAATACAAAAACCTATAGAGCCTTCTTTAACCGTCCTCTCGTTCTTTTTGGCGGCGGTAATCGCTCCTTTTTCTTTAAGAAGACGAATAGCCTTGTCCATATCGCCGTCAGTTTCTTGAAGAGCTTTTTTACAATCCATTATTCCGATTCCCGTTCGCTCTCTCAATTCTTTAATAATATCCATACTTATATTTGCCATTTAATTTGTCCTTATATTAAAATTATTATTAAATTATTTTTATTCTTAATTTTCTTCTTGGTCTGAAACGCCGTATTGTTCTGCAATCGCTTCGGCAGCTTCTGTTGCGCTGTTGTCAAATACTTCATCATCCGATTCGTCTGAAGAAGATTCCGACAATTCGCTTTTAGCCAAAGTTTCTTTTCCCGCTTCGTTTTGTCCTTCTATTACCGCCGAAGATACCACATTTGCAAATAAACTTATAGCCCTTATGGCGTCATCGTTTCCCGGTATAGGATAATCTATAACTTCGGGATTACAATTAGTGTCTACTACAGCGACTACGGGTATTCCTAATTTTCTCGCTTCGCTTACCGCTATCGCTTCTTGCATAGGGTCGATTACGAAAAGCATATCGGGAAGATTTTCCATATCCTTGATGCCCGCAAAATTTTTTTCCAATCTCTCTTTTTCCTTTAGAAGAAGTATAACCTCTTTTTTAGGAAGTTTATCGAAAGTTCCGTCAACTTCCTCTTTTTCTATTCTTTTTAATCTCGCTATACTTTTTTTAATAGTTGAGAAATTTGTGAGCATTCCTCCGAGCCAACGATTGTTGATATAATACATATCGCATTTTTCAGCCGCTTCCTTAATGCTCTGAACGGCTTGTTTTTTAGTTCCTACGAAGAGAATATTTCCTCCGTTTCTTGCCATTTCTTTAACGGCGTCGAAAGCCTTTCTAACATAATTGAGAGTTTTCATAAGGTAGATAATATAAATATCGTTTCTCTCTTGAAATCTAAAAGGCTTAATTCTTGGGTCCCATTTTCTCGTGGGATGTCCGAAATGAACTCCCGCTTCGAGTAAATCTTTCATAACAGGTAATGACATAAAATATCCTTTAAAAATAAAATAGAGTCCCGATTTAGGCACTCTATCCATAAATTCGATTTGCAATTATATATCATAACGCTTTGATTATCGTTTAAGATAACAATGTCTTTTTTAAATTAATCTAAATAAAAATTAATTTAAGACATTTTGCAATTATGGAAAAGTTAACCAATAAATCGGTTTTAATAATAGTATAATAATTGATAAAAAAGTCAATAGTAAATAGCTAAAAAATTTAATAAAATATTATTTAATGTAAAATTATATTGCATAATATAAGAATTTCTATAAAATATTAACTCAAAGTTAATTTGTAATTATTTTATTTTAGGAGTTAAAATAATGAATTATAAACAAATATCTATCGAGGAATTTTTAAAAGACTTTAAGACTCCACTTCCAAACGAACAAACTATTTCAGATTTTGAAAGCAAATTAAAGATATTATTAGAAAATGCCTGCAAAAAAGATTCAGAAGAGTATCAGAAAAATAAAATTACTAAATTTTTGAACGATGTTTTTGATTACGATTGCAATGTCAAGGAAAACATAGATTCTGTAATTTACGAATACGGAGAAGCGAGAGTAATTTTTGAGGTGAAAAGTATTAATAATAAAGCGGAATTTGTAAAATATAATTCCAACAATTTAGAATCAAAAGCGTTTTATGAATCGATTTTATATTTTTTACGGGAGATAAAATCAGGGAATAATAATATAACCTTTGTAATTTTAGCAACTGCGGAAATTTTTTATATTATAGATGCCAAAAGTTATTTGAATAATTTTAATAAAAACAAAGAAATTCAAAAGGCGTTTAAAAATTGCGTGGCAAAAGG
>CAZRYV010000016.1:5612-18400 GCA_964604385.1 uncultured Brachyspira sp. | reverse complement strand
AGTCGTTATAGAAGCTAAATAGAAAATATTTAATAAGGCGGCGGGTTATATTTTTTATAATCTCCGCCTTTTTGTTTTATTATTATTTTATTTTAACTTTTCTTCCCTTGCTTTTATCTGACGGTTTTAATTTTTTTAATTCGTTTATTTTCTCTCTTATTTCTATCGCCTTTTCAAATTCCAAATTATCAGACGCATTTTTCATTTCTTTTTCAAGTTCTTTTATATAGTTTTTACTTTCTTTTTTAGGGTCTATTTTTACTTCGTCATTGAATCTTCTAAAATCAAAATGAAGCTCGTAGGAAGTTTCGACTTTATCCTCTCGCTCGATTATATCCTGTATTTTTTTTACTATAGTTTTTGGCGTTATATTATGTTCTTCGTTATATTTTATTTGTTTTTCTCTTCTTCTGTTGGTTTCTTCTATTGCGACTTTCATAGCTGCGCTTATAGTATCGGCAAACATTACGATTCTTCCGTTTACATTTCTTGCAGCTCGTCCTATGGTTTGTATAAGCGTAGTGGTATTTCTTAAAAATCCCGTTTTATCAGCGTCCAATATTAATATTAAAGATACTTCGGGAACATCGAGTCCTTCTCTTAAAAGATTGATTCCTACCAACACATCGAATTCGCCGAGTCTTAAATCTCTTATTATTTCCACTCTTTCTACCGTATGAATATCCGAATGCAAATATCTCGTTCTAACATTATGTTCGTTCAAATATTTCGTTAAATCTTCCGCCATTTTTTTAGTTAAAGTAGTTATAAATATTCTTTCATTTCTTTCGACTACTTTTTTAATTTCTTCTATTATCTTGTCTATCTGTCCGTCTATCGGATAAACTTCTATAACGGGGTCCAACAATCCCGTAGGTCTTATTATTTGTTCTACTACATGCCCGCTCTTTTTTATCTCGTATTCCGCCGGCGTTGCGCTTATATATATAGTGTCTCCCGTTAGTTTTTCAAATTCTTCAAAAAATAAGGGTCTGTTGTCTAATGCCGATGGAAGTCTAAATCCGTATTTTACCAAAGTTTCTTTTCTACTTCTGTCTCCATGGAACATTCCTCTTATTTGCGGGACGCTTACATGCGATTCGTCTATAACGGTTAAAAAATCTTTTGGAAAATAATCTATTAAACAGGCGGGACGCTCTCCTTCTTTTCTGCCCGCTAAATGACGGGAATAATTTTCTATGCCCGAACAATAACCGACTTCTTTAAGCATCTCCACATCGTATTTTGTTCTTCCGTATAATCTTTCGGCTTCTATAAGTTTTCCTTCGCTTTGAAATTTATCATACTGTTCTTTAAGTTCTTTTTCTATGAGTTTTATTCCTTTGCTTAATTTAAGTTCTCCCGTAACGAAATGCTTTGCGGGATATATTACGACTTTATCCTGTTCAGATATTTGTTTTTTCGTTATCGGATTTATTTTTGTTATTCTTTCGACTACATCTCCGAAAAATTCTATTCTTATGACTTCGTCCGAGTATGCGCTCATTATCTCCAAAGTGTCGCCTATAACTTTAAATTTCGCTCTCTCAAGTATATCTCTAGTTCTGTCGTATTGTATCGAAACCAATTTTTCTATAATGGCGTCTCTATCGTATTCTTCGTCTTTTTCTACGGATATATATAATTGTCTGTAATCTTCGGGAGAGCCTAATCCGTATATGCAAGAAACCGAAGCCACTATTATAACATCTCTTCTTTCAAGAAGCGAAGTCGTAGCTTTAAGTCTTAATCTGTCAATTTCATCGTTAATGGAAGCGTCTTTATCTATATATAAATCTTTAGCGGGAACATAAGCTTCGGGCTGATAATAATCGTAATAGGAAACGAAATATTCTACCGCATTGCTTGGAAAAAAATCTTTAAGCTCTCTATAAAGTTGCGCCGCCAAAGTTTTATTATGTGATAGAACAAGAGTCGGTCTGTTTATCTTTTCTATAACATTCGCTATGGTAAAAGTTTTTCCGCTAGCCGTCACTCCAAGCAAGGTTTGATATTTATTTTTATTTTCAAGCCCTTTTACCAAATTTTCTATAGCCTGATTTTGGTCGCCAGAAGGTTTGAAGTTCGATTCTAATTTAAAACTTTTCATAATATTTATAATTTATTTGCAATAATCTATTTACTAATCTGTAGTTTTAGATAAGACGCTATAAATTCATCTATATTTCCATCCATAACCGAATTCATATTTCCGCTTTCATGTCCCGTCCTCAAATCTTTAACCAACTGATAAGGCTGAAACACATAACTTCTAATTTGATTTCCCCAAGCGATATCCGTTTTTTCGCCCGCTATTTTTTGTTTTTCTTTATCCAATTTTTCTTTTTCAAGCTGATAGAGTTTTGCCTTAAGCATTTTCATCGCCATATCTTTATTATTATGCTGACTTCTCTCCGCCTGACATTGAACTACGATATTTGTCGGTATATGAGTTATCCTTATTGCCGAAGAAGTTTTATTTACATGTTGTCCTCCCGCTCCCGAAGCTCTATAAGTATCAATTCTTAAATCCGCCTGATTTATGTCGATTTCTATATCTTCGTCTATATCGGGCATAACGCTAACCGCTACGAAGGAAGTATGTCTTTTGGCGTTGGCATCGAAAGGAGATATTCGCACAAGTCTATGAACTCCTATTTCCGAACGCAAATATCCATATGCATATAAACCTTGAATATAAAAACTTATCTGCTTTATTCCTGCCTCATCTCCGGGAAGTTCGTCTGTAGTTTCTACAGTCCATCCATGCCTTTCGCAAAAACGAACATACATTCTCGAAAGCATCGAAGCCCAATCGCAACTTTCCGTTCCTCCGGCGCCGGCATTTAAAGTCAAATAAGCGTTCTTGCTATCGAATTCGCCCGAAAATAAATTTTTAGTTTCAAGTTCGTCGAAAACTTTTTGCAATTCCAAACATTCGCTTTCAAGTTCCGCTTCCATTTCGCTGTCATTAGAGTTTATGGCAAGTTCCGTAAGTTCGTATATATTATTTGCATTTTTTATAAGATTGTCCACAGGTTCTATTTTGTCAAGCAGAAGCATTCTCTCTTTCATTAATTTTTGAGCGGATATATTGTCGTTCCAAAAATCGTCTTTTGAAGATATTTCTTCGATTTCTTTTATTCTTTTATAAATCGAATCGGGGTCAAAGATACCCCCTTAAAATTTCGGTTTGTTCTTTAATATTCGATACTGTATTTTTTATTTCGGATAATGTCATTTTAATTTCCAACTTTTATTATATTTATTCTTATATTATTTTATTCTTCTATGGGAAGGATTCTCGTTCCGTTTGAAGGTTTTACTATATAGACATCTGCGTCTCTTCTAGTTTTTTCTTTATATTTTGTATAAAGATTTTCTATAACATTTTCAACTTCGGTTTTTTTAAGGAACATTAAAACTCCTCCTCCGAAGCCCGTTCCAATCATACAAACTCCCATAACTCCGTCCATATTCATCGATTCTTCGACTAAAATATCTAATTCCGCAGTTGAAACTTCGTATAATTTGCTTAATCCTTCATGTGTTTTAAGTATCAAAGCTCCCAAATCTTTTATAGAACCTTTTTTTATCGCTTTAACCGCCTGATTAACTCTATCTTGTTCGGCTGAAACATATAAAGCTCTTCGCATTTCTTTGTTTTGAAGATTCGATTTTATAAATTCGGTGTCTTTAGGCTTTAAATCGCATAAAGATTTTAAATTTGTTTTTTTCTCTTTAAGTTTTTTATAGGCATTTTCACATTCTCTTCTTCTTGCGTTATATTCGCTGTCGCTCGAATTTCGTTTTTTATTGCTGTTTATAACCGCCATACAATATTCGCCCAAATTGAAATCTAAATATTCATATTCTAAAGAGTTCATATTGAAGAAAAATAATTGATTTTCTTTACTCATAAATATAGTCGCATGGTCGGTTAGGGAAGTTTTTTGGGAAGCGTATTTTTTTTCGCCTTCGTAGGATAATTTTGCTTTTTCCAAAGGTTCTACATTATATATTCCGTTTAAGTCTAAAATAGCGTAGGTTAAACAGGCGCATAAAGAACTTGATGAAGCTAAAGATGTATTAAAAGGCAAATCGGTATAAACATATATGTCGATTCCCGTGATTTTATAGCCTTTTTCTATTAGATTCGAATATACTCCCTTAAAATATATAAGCCATTCGTCTTCTTTATTTTTTTCCAAATCGTCCAAAGAGAATGATTTTCTAGCTTTAAATGAATGAGCGTAAACATTTACTTTAGAATCGGGGCGTTTTCTTGCTACTATATAAGTTCCTCTGTCTATAGCCGCCGTTATGGTATTTCCGCCCGAATAATCTATAAGTTCGCCGATTATATTAATTTTTCCCGGCGCAAAATATAATTTAACATCGCCCTTTTGCCCGAAAATCTCTCTAAATCTTTCTACTATCTTCAAATGTAATTTTGGTATCATAGTTTCTTCCGTAAAAATTTAATTGAAATATATACTATATGAATAAAAAAATCAATAGTTTAGTATTTTATAATTTTATATTAATTTATATTTATTATATATTCATTATATTTAATAGTTGACTATTCAAATTGTATATGATAAAATATTTTAGTTATTTAATTAATTATTATTACAAAATTAAAGTATCGATTCAAGAGGTGATGTAATGTCAAGAATTAATTTTTCTGGTAATTATTATGATATAGCCGAAGGAGTTTCCTTATTAGATTTCCTTAAAGAAAACTTTAAAAAAGAGTTGAAAGACGCTATTGCCGTTAAATTTAATGGTCAGGAAGCGGATTTAACTTTTATTCCCAAAACAGATGGAAATTTAGAATTGATACTTACGACATCTCCCGAAGGACTTGAAATATTGCGACATTCGACTAGTCATTTGATGGCGCATGCCGTTAAAAGATTATATCCTAATGTTCAAGTTACGATTGGACCTGCGATTAAAGACGGTTTTTATTATGATTTTGATACCGACAAACCTTTTACGGACGAAGATTTGCCTAAAATAGAAGAGGAAATGAAAAAAATAATAAAAGAAAATATTCCCGTTATAAGAAAAATAATGACTAAAAAAGACGCTATAGAATATTTTAAGAAAAATAACGAACCTTATAAAGTTGAAATAATTGAGGGTATAGACGCCGACACGGTTTCTTTTTACGAGCAAGGAGATTTTATAGATTTATGCAGAGGTCCTCATGTTCCTTCTACAGGTTATTTGAAATCCTATAAACTTATGTCGGTTGCGGGAAGTTATTGGAGAGGCGATTCTAATAATAAAATGTTATCTCGCATATATGGAACGGCTTTTGAAAGTAAGGAATCTTTGGATAATTATATTAAAAAACTTAAAGAAGCTAAAGAGAGAGACCATAGAAAATTGGGAAAAGAATTAAATTTATTTAGTTTTCATGATGAAGGACCGGGTTTTCCTTTTTGGCATCCGAAGGGAATGGTTGTTTATAAAGAAGTAGAATCATATATAAGAAATGAAAATGAAAAACGAGGATATGTCGAAATAAAAACTCCCGCAATTCTTAACGAAGAATTATGGCATAGAAGCGGACATTGGGATAATTATAAAGAAAACATGTATTTTACCGAAATAGACGAAACTAAATTTGCAATTAAACCGATGAATTGCCCGGGAGGATTAATCGTTTATAATTCTAATATTCATAGTTATAGAGATTTGCCTTTGAGAGTGGCGGAATTGGGTTTCGTTCATAGGCATGAGCTTTCGGGCGCTTTGCATGGACTTTTTAGAGTTAGAGCTTTTACTCAAGATGACGCTCATATATTTTGCACAGAAGAGCAGTTTCCTGAGGAGATTATAAACACTATAGAGTATTATCTTTCGGTTTATAAGGATTTTGGATTTAAGGATTTTGAAATATTCGTTTCTACTAGACCTAAAAAATCTATAGGAACGGACGAGGCTTGGGAACTTGCCACGAATTCGCTAATTAACGCTTTGGATAAATTAAACATATCTTATAAAATCAACGAGGGAGACGGAGCTTTTTACGGACCTAAAATAGATTTTTGTATTAAAGATGTATTGGATAGAAGTTGGCAATGCGGAACTTTGCAAGTAGATTTTTCGCTTCCTATGCGATTTGAAATAAGTTATGAAGGAAAAGACGGAAGAAAACATACTCCCGTTATGCTTCACAGAGCGATATTGGGTTCTATGGAAAGATTTATAGGAATAATAACCGAACATTATAATGGAAAATTCCCTTTATGGTTGTCGCCTTTGCAAATAGCGGTTGTGAATGTTCTTAACGATAAGAATCAAATAGATAGAGTGAAAGAGATAGCGGCGTCTTTAAAAACTGCGGGTTTTAGAGCGGAAGTTGACGACTCAAACGATAATTTGGGGACTAAAATAAAAAAATACCGCTTGCAAAGAACTCCGTATACGGTTATAATAGGAGCGGACGAATTAAAGAGCGGAAAGCTATCCGTGAGAACTCGTTCGTCTAAAGAAATAAAGGATATGGATTTAATTGAGTTTATAGAAAAACTTAAAAAAGAATCTAAGGAGAGAATGAATGATTCTATATTTTCTACATGAGGTAGAGTAATAATGGCAACGGTAAGAAGAGAAGGAGAGAGAATAAATCAGTTTATTACGGCGAGTGAAGTTAGGGTAGTGCATGATAAAAAAGGAAGTTTAGGCGTTATGAATATTAAAGACGCCATAGCGCTTGCCCGAGAGGAAGATTCGGATTTAGTGGAGATAGTGCCTAATGCCACGCCTCCCGTTTGTAAGATTATAAATTACGGAAAATATAAATTCGAACTTCAAAAGAAAAATAAAGAGGCAAAAAAGAAACAGAAACTTGTGCAGCTTAAAGAGATTAAGATGCGCCCACAAATAAGCGTTCATGATTATAATTTTAAGATGAAGCATATAAGTGAATTCTTAAACGAAGGCAATAAGGTTAAAATTACTATAATGTTTAGGGGAAGAGAAATGGCTCATACGGAATTTGGTTATGACCTTATAGCTAAAATTATAAAAGATTTGGAAAATGAAGCCTCTACGGAAAAACCACCGAAAATGGAAGGAAGAAATTTGTCAGCGGTATTAAATCCTATTAAAATGAAAAAATCTTCTTCCGATTTGGATAAAAGAGAAAATAAAGAAACATAGAACGATAAGCCCACTGACTATGCATACTTATCATATGTATAGATGAGCATAAATTAAAATTAAAAACTAAAAGAGGAAAATTATGAGACAGAAATTGAAAACTAAAAGCGGAGCAAAAAAGCGTTTTAGATTTTCTAAAAACGGAAAAGTAAAATTCGCTCATGCATTCGGAAGTCATAAATTTTTGCATAAAAGACCCGATACAAAAAGAAAATATCGAAAAGCTAAAATAGCGGACGATACCAATATGGCTGAAATGCCAAGATTAATGCCTTATGGCGGATAGGTTAGATTGTAAAGGAGATAAAAATGAGAGCGGTCAGCGGAACGGTAAGAAAACATAAAGTTAAAAAAATATTAAAAATGGCTAAAGGCTATTACGGTTCTCATAGCAAGCAGATGAAACAGGCTAAAGAAGCCGTAATAAGAGGTTTAAAATACGCTTATAGAGACAGAAGACAGAAAAAAAGAATGATGAGAAGATTATGGAGTTTGCGTATAAACGCCGCTTGCAGACCTTTGGGCATATCATACAGCAGATTTATAAACGGACTAAAGAAAGCCAATATTATAATAGATAGAAAGGCTTTATCGAATTTGGCTATAGACGATTATAAAGCGTTTGAAGCGGTTGTTAATGCGGCTAAAAAGTCGCTTGCATAAATAATTCTACTAATTTTTAAACCGTTCGTATTTTTACACGAGCGGTTTTTTATTCTAATTTTATTTCTTTACTACAATTTTATTTTTAATTTATATTTTTAATAATTTTATTTTTATAGAAATAAAGTTATATAACCGATATTCAATTTTTCTTTTCCAATTTAAAATAATCGTTCGCTATTAAAGATGCCACTTTACAATTATTATATACGAGTTCTTTATTTGCAGTCAAACTTTTATTTTCGGTTACGCTATGCAATTTTGCCAAAATAAAAGGAGTAACTTCTTTTCCTTTTATTTTTTTATCCTTTGCTTCTTTTACCGTTTCTTCTATAATTTTATCGATATAATTTTTATCCATGCCGTATTCTTCGGGTATGGGATTGCATATTACTATTCCGCCTTCCAAACCCAATTTCCATTTCGTGTATATTATATTTGCTATATCTTTCGTATCGTCTATTTTATAATCTACTTTATATCCGCTTTCTCTCGTATAAAATCCGGGAAAATTTTCGGTTTTATATCCTAATACAGGCACTCCGTATGTTTCGAGATATTCTTTGGTTAATGATATATCCAATATAGACTTTGCTCCCGCACATATAACGGCTACTTTTGTGTTTGCAAGTTCCTGCAAATCAGCCGATATATCGAAAGTTTCTTGAGCGTATCTATGAACGCCTCCTATTCCTCCTGTCGCAAATATTTTTATTCCCGCAAGAGAAGACGCTATCATAGTGGTGGTAACCGTAGTGGCTCCGTCTTTTTTCAAAGAAATCATAACGGGCAAATCTCTTCTGCTTACTTTGGCTATATTTTTTGTTTTGCCCATATATTCAAGTTCGTCTTTATTTAAGCCTATTTTTATTTTTCCTCCGATTACGGCTATCGTTGCAGGAATTGCATTATTTTCCCTTATAATTTTTTCGCAATTTAAAGCACTTTCGACATTTTCGGGGTATGGCATACCATGAGATATTATAGTGCTTTCTAATGCCACTATAGGTTTATTTTCTTTTAATGCGGTTTTTATCTCTTCATTAATATCCAAAAATTCGTTATTCATAATTTATCCTTTTATTTATTTAATTATTTTATATTTTATATTTTTAATTGTTTATTAAATATTTTTTTTAATCTTTCTTTAACAATATCTAAATTAATTTCATTATTTGTCGTATTTTCGCTTTCCAAAGTAAGTAATGACATAATGGATGCAAATTTAACTTTATAATCCAAATCAAAATCATAAAATATAGAATACGCTATTCCCGACATAAAAGCGTCCCCGGCACCGGAGGCGTTGATTACATCGACTTTTTGAGATTCTAAATAATAAGCGGTTTCTTTATTGTCTGCGGTTCCGTAGCATATTCCTTTTTCTCCGAAAGTTATATAAACTTCTTTTACTCCTTTTTTCAAAAAAATTTTAACTGCGTTTTTTCCGTCTTCTATATCTTTTATATCCTTGTCAAGCAAAAATGACGCTTCGTTTGAATTTGATTTCAAAGCGTATATATTTTTTTCAAGCCCTTTTATATGTTCGGCTTTTTTTATCGATACGGCGTCGCATATAATTTTTTTGTTTGGAAAATTTTTTATTAAATATTCGAATATTTCTCTCGACATATTTGCATCTGATATTATTAACTTTGCTTTTTCTATAATATTTCTAACGCTATTTAAATATTTTGCTGTTATACTTTTATCAAATAAATCCATATCGGCAACGGCAAGTTCCATATCTCTTTTATTATCCATTATCGCCATATATAAAGTAGAATTGTCTTTTCGTATTATATTTGAGCAGTCTATTCCCATAGATTTAATATCATTTAAAAGAATATCTCCAAATATATCGTTTCCTATATAAGTTATAAATTTAATGTTTTTTAATCCTATATTCGACAAATTTTTTACTATATTTCTTCCCACTCCGCCTACGCATATTTTTATTTTTCCGGGATTGGATTCTCGCATAAGAATAGGTTTATTTGAAAAACCTTGTATGTCTATATTAGTGCCGCCTATTGAAAGTATATACTCGTCTTTTATCATATTTTATCATAATTTAATTTGTAGTAAACAAACGATTAAAATTAAATTTGAACATCTTTGCTATAATCTATTCCCTCGATTTCAAAGCCATGCATATTCATATAATCATGCCTAAATAAAGACATATCCGCAAATTCTTTGACATTATCTTTATTTAATTTATTCCAACATTCCAAAACTTCTTTTTGAACATCGTCTCTTAATTCAAAGTCGTCCAATCTTATTCTTCTTTCGTTGTCGAGCGGAATTTCTTTTCCTGAAAATAATTTTTCGCTTAATAATCTATACATCTGTTCTATGCAACCTTCATGAATTCCTTTCTTTTTCATTATTCTAAATAATATTCCAATATATAAAGGAACGGTTGGGATAACGGCGGACGCTCTCGTTACTACCGCTTTATTTACCGACACATAGGCATGTCCTTTTATTTTTTCTTGCATTTTTTTATCCAAATCATGAGCGGTATTTTCCAAATCGTCTTTTGCTCGTCCGATTGTTCCGTCTCTATAAACCGCTTTAGTCATTTCGGGACCTATATAAGAATAGGCTATATTTATCGCATTTTCCGAAATCATATCGGCGTCTATTAAGGCGTCAGTCCATAATTTCCAATCTTCGCCTCCCATTACTTTTATCGTATTTTTTATATCTTCTTCGTTTGCGGGTTCTATAGAAACATTTAATAGCTCTTCGCTCATAAAATCTATTCCCATTCCGTTATATTTTTTTCCGATGGGTTTAAGAGCGGAGCGATGCAATATTCCCGTTTTTTCGTCCATTCTCACGGGAGCGGCTAAACTATAAATTAATAAATCTATTTTTCCGTCAAAAAAAGATTTCGCTTCTTTTATAACTTCCTCTTTAGAAGCGTTTAGAAAAGCGTCCAATATTAAAGTTTTTTCCTCGATTTTATCTCTTTTTGCAAATTCGCTAAAAGCCTCGTTATTATACCAACCGGGAGTCGCCGTTCTTCTTTCGGTGGCGGGTTTTTCAAAAGACACTCCTATCGTTTTTGCTCCAAGTCCGTAGGCTATCGCTATTCTGCTTGCAAGTCCGTATCCTCCCGATGCTCCGAGTATCAATGCGTTTTTTATATTTGATTTTATTTTTGGCTGAGATTTTACATAATTAATTTGATTTTCAACTTCTTTTTTGCAACCCAATGGATGAGCTGTAGTGCATATATTATTTAAAATTTTAGGTTCTACTATCATTTTTATCTCCGATTAATTATTTTTTATTTTATTTTTTTATTTATTTTTATATAATATGTAATCATACTGTAAAAATGCATTTTTTTCAATAATTTGTTGATAATTTTTAATAATTTTAATCTACCGCTTCCGAACCTCCGATAATATCCAAAAGTTCGTTGGTAATATTTTCTTGTCTCGCTCTGTTGGCTTTATTTTTAAGGTCGGATAAAAGTCTTTCGGCGTTATCGGTGGCGTTTCTCATTGCTATAGACCTTTCTGCGTTTTCGGACAAAAAAGAAGTTGTAAGCATAAAATAGAAATAAGTTTTTATTGCAAGCGGCACTACTTCTTTTAAAACGGAATCTCTATCGGGTTCTATCAAATATTCGAGTTTTTTTATATTTTTATGTCCTTCTATATCTTCTTCATCGGGAATCATAGGAATCAAACTCTTTATTTTAGGAATATGAACGACTCTCGTATAATATCTTGTATAAATAATTTCCACTCTAGACGCTTTACCCGCGACATAATCATGCATGAATCTTTGAACTACCGCCGAGCAATCGTCAAAAGTCGCCTCTTCGTCTATACGCGGATATTTTCTTGCAATTTGAATTTTCTGTTTTTCAAAATAAGCCTCTCCTTTTTTACCCAAAACATGAAGCTCCACTTCTCTGCCATGCCTATGATGATGCCTTATTCTCTCCATCGCCTCATCTAAAATTTTTGTATTGTAAGAACCGCATAAACCACGAGTGGAAGTTATCACGAATAGAATTATATTTTTTATATCTTTCTTTTTTTCAAGAAGAGGATGAGAATGCTCCGTGTCGGTATGCGAAAGTTCTTCTATTATTCTGTTTAATTTTTGAGTATAAGGTCGCATTCCCTGTTCAACCGTAAGAATTTTTGCCGTTTTAGAACGCGAAATCATATCCATAGTTTTGGTTATTTTATGAGTTCCCGTTATAGCTTTTATTCTTGCCTTTAATATATTAAGTTTTTCTGCCATAATAATTCCTAATTAATTTTTTATTCTTTATCTTGATTTTTATTCCTCAATATCTTTATATAATTTTTCTATTATTTCGTTGTCAATTTTTTCATCGAACTTTCGGGCGAATAGATTTACCCCCCCCATTTTCATATTTTTATAATCATTTAGTTTTAAAATAATCGGAGCGCCGCCCTGCCAAATAAGGTATCTTAAACAATCATTTTCTAAATTTTCTTTCAAATCGCTTTGCATAAGAATCGATTGAAAAAAAAATTCATCGCTTCCCCAAGTATATTTAAATCTTTCCAAATAATTTTTATTTTCTTTAACAAATTTAAGAATATAAGAAACCGCATTTTTTGTCAGATTCCACCAACTCGAACCGTAATAAATATTTTCGGGAGTTTGCCGTTTTATAAAAGGAATTTCCGAAATCATCTCTCTTATTTTTCTGCTCAATAATTTTCTATACCAAAATCCAAAATTATATGCGTTCATTCTAAAAGACATTTCTCTATAAAGTCCTTCGTTATTTCTAATATTTTCAAAACTTAAAAATTCTTTATCGTTATTTTCAAAAAATTTTTTTATTTCAAAATTGCTTTTTAATGGAATATCTTGAGCGCTTATAAAAATATATCTGTCATAATCTTTTTTATTCTTGCCATTATTTTTAGTATTAT
>CAZRYV010000016.1:1775-5512 GCA_964604385.1 uncultured Brachyspira sp. | reverse complement strand
AAATATAATTTAAAAACATAATTTAAAATTTTGATTTAAACTCTTCCAAAGCTTTATTAAGTTCTTCTATATTTTCTATATCTTTTTTCTCTCTTATATCGTCCAATATATATTGTTTGTCGGCTTTCATATATTGAAGAAGCCTCCATTCAAATTCATGCACTCTTTCAATTTCTATATTATCCAAGAATCCTTTAGTCGCTGCAAATAATATAACTATCTGCTCTTCAACGGGGATCGGGCTGTATAATTTTTGTTTTAATAATTCTACCATTTTAGCGCCTCTGTCAAGTTGTGATAAAGTTGCTTTGTCGAGTCCAATTCCTAATTGAGAGAACGCTTCCAAAGACCTATATGAAGCCAAATCGAGCCTTAAAGTTCCCGAAACTTTTTTCATAGCTTTTGTTTGAGCGTTTCCGCCGACTCTCGAAACCGATATTCCCACATCTATAGCGGGACGAACTCCGCTCATAAATAAACTTGTAAGGAGATATATTTGTCCGTCCGTAATCGATATTACATTAGTCGGAATATACGCTGAAACTTCATTATCTTGAGTTTCTATTATCGGGAGAGCCGTCAAAGAACCTCCTCCCAAATCTTCACTTAATTTTGCCGCTCTCTCGAGTAATCGTGAATGCAAATAAAATACATCTCCGGGAAATGCCTCTCTTCCGGGCGGACGTCTCAATAAAAGCGAAATTTGTCTGTAAGCGTTCGCCTGTTTTGACAAATCGTCATAAACTACCAAGGTATCTTTTTGTTTTTCATACATAAAATATTCAGCCATAGCGCATCCCGAATACGGTGCTATATATTGTAAAGGAGCAGAGTCGGAAGCGGTTGCGGCTACAACTATAGTATAATCCAAAGCTCCGTAATGTCTTAAAGTATTAACCACTCCTGCGACAGTCGAAGCCTTTTGTCCTATAGCAACATATACGCATATAACATTTTTTCCTTTTTGATTTATAATCGTATCCAAAGCTATAGAAGTTTTTCCCGTGCTTCTATCTCCTATTATAAGCTGTCTTTGTCCTCTGCCGATTGGAGTCATAGAATCTATCGCCTTAATTCCCGTTTGAAGAGGCTCTTTTACCGATTGTCTATCCGCTATGCCGGGCGCCGGAAATTCTATCATTCTTTTTTTGCTAGCGTTAATCTCTCCGCGTCCGTCTATTGGAACTCCAAGAGGATTAACCACTCTTCCCAAAAGTTCTTCTCCTACGGGAACTTCCAATATTCTTTTTAGTCGACTTACTTTACTGCCTTCTTTTATTCCCGTATAATCGCCGAGAACTATCGCTCCTATCGTTTCTTCTTCCAAATTAAAAGCTATTCCGATAGAACCGCATTCGAATGTTATCATTTCGTTAGCCATTATATGAGGAAGTCCGATTACTCTTGCTATTCCGTCTCCGACTTCCGCCACTATTCCCACTTCGTTTGGGGAAAAATCGGCTTTATAATTTTTAATTTCTTCTTTTAAGATAGCGGCAATTTCATTAGTTTTTATATTCATAAATATTCCTTATTATTTTCATTTTTTACCTATTTTACGAATTCTCCGCAAAAAGCGAATTTTTAACATTATCCAATAACTTACGAACGCTATAATCGTAAATTACATCGTCCATCTGAACTATGATTCCTCCCATTATCGATTCGTCTATTTCCACCGTAAAATGAACATCTTTACCCGCCATATTTCTAATGGAAGATTTTAATTTTTCTATATTTTCTATTTCCGAAGAAGCTATAATTTTAGTGGACAAAATATTGTAATATTCGTTGCATAAGTTTTCGTATTCCACTATTATTGCAAATAATATATTAATCAAATCTCTTTCGATTAAAATAGCCAAAAGATTAAAAGTTTCTTCCGCTATTTTTCCGTCATAAACTTTTTTTAAAATATTAATCTTTATGTTTCCGTCTACGAAAGCGGATGTAAAAAATGAAACGACATCCTTATCTACGAGCATAGAAGAATAAACTCGGTTAAAATCGTTTTTTATAATTTCTATTTTTCCAAGCTCTTGAGCGGCGTAAAACATAGCTTTAGCGTAGTTTTTTGCGCTCGCTTCGTTTTTAATTATACGCGTAAATCGGCTCGCTTTTTCTTTAGTAATTTCTTTAAGTATTTCTTTTTTCAAATTACTTAAAATATTGTCGCTCATAGAATCCATATTTTAACCTTAAAACTTTAAAATATTTTAAATATTTTATTTCCGCCTTTATTTATAAATTTATCTTGCAGACGATTCACTTGATTTTTTATACTATAATCGTAAACTATAGAATCCACATGAACTATTATTCCGCCTATGATATTTTTGTCCGTTTCCGTAGTATAAATCACATCGCCTTTTGAAAAACATTTTACGGTTTTTATTATGCTATCTACCGTTTCTTTGTCAATTTCATCCGCCGTAATTATTTTTACTCTTACTATATTATAATATTCGTCCGATATTTCTTTATAAAAACCGACTATATCGGGCAAAATATCCATAACATCATGGTCCATCAATATTGATATAAAAACGAAAGTTTCTTTTGAAAAAATCGGTTTAAGTTTGTTTTCTATAGTTTTAATTTTATATTTTTTCGGAATACTTTTATCGATAAAATATTTTTTTATATCTTCGTCCAAAAATATTTTTGAACATTCCAAAAGTTCGTTATAGATTTTGTCTATCATATTAAGTTCTTTCGCTATCTCGAATATCGCTTTAGCAGTCGGTTTCAATAATTTTATTTTATCAATCTCTTTCATAATCGCTCTTCCATTAAAATATAAAATTTTCTTCGCCTTTAATTAAAAATTTTATTAAAAAATCTCATTAAAAAATATTAAAAAAATTTTGTTTAAAATATTTAATTAAAAATATTATTTAATGTTATTTTCTTTTTCAACATTATTAATAAACTCGTCAATTAAAGCCTGATTATCTTCTTTAGTTATATTTCTTTTAAGTATGGTTTCCGCCATAACTACCGCAATATCAACCGTCTGTTTTCTAACGGTATTTGTCACTTCTTCTTTCGCTCTATCTATTTCAAGCATGATTTTATTTTTATTCGCTTCTGCTTCTTCTCTAGCGTTGCTTATAATTTTTTCTCTGACTCTGTTCGCTTCCACTCGGGCGTTTTCTATTATAGAGCTTGCCTCCGCTTTTGCATTGTCTATCTGCTCTCTATAAGCCGCCAAAGATTTTTTAGCAGTTTCTCTGATTTTTTCCGCTTCTTTCAAATCATCTTGAATTTTCTCGGCGCGCGCATTTAAGCCTTTTATAATTATTTTCCAAGTGGATTTTCCAAGTATTATAAGAACCAATATAAATGAAATCCAAGTCCAAATAACAACGCCGGGGTCTATTCTAAAAAGCGCCATATCGTCTCCTAATTTTTTTGATTATTTATTCTTTTCTAATTATTTTTTATAATTATTTAATATTTTCATTGCCTCTTTATTGTCTCATTAGGGCAAGAATACAAATAACCAAAGCGAAAAGACATACTCCTTCTATAAGAGCCGCCGCTATAAACATAGTCGATTGAATTTTTCCCGACATTTCGGGCTGTCTTGCAACTCCGTCAACCGCTCCTGCTCCTATTATACCTATTCCTATTCCCGCTCCTATAGCGGCAAGTCCTGCTCCTATAGTAGCTCCCAATATCGCAAGTTCCATTTTTTACTCCTTTGTTAAATTAAATTTTTTATTTTTTTATAT
>CAZRYV010000016.1:0-1675 GCA_964604385.1 uncultured Brachyspira sp. | reverse complement strand
TTTAATGCTCTTCGCTAATTGCAATTTCTATATAAATCGCCGATAATAACGAGAATATATAAGCTTGCAAAACCGCCACAAATATTTCAAGAACATATATAAAACTTAAAAATAATATGGCAAAAGGCGAGATGAGTAAAGTTCCCGACATAATAATCAAGTAGGGTATAACTATAAGCATAATATGTCCGCCCGTCATATTTGCAAGCAATCTTATCGACAAGGCAAAAGCCCTGTTGAATAAAGTTATAAATTCCAAAACCCATATCAAAGGCACCAAAATAAAAGGCAAACCTTTGGGAACTAAATCTATCCAATATTTCACAATTCCCTTTTTTCTTATTCCTGCGATTATATAACATATAAAAACTAAAATCGCTATTGCTCCCGTAAAACCTATATTCGCTCCAACCGCTCCTGCTAAATATGCGTAATGTCCGTCTTCGGTTTTGAATTTTAATAAAGGCGGAATTACTCCGATTAAATTTGAAAATAAAACGAATAAAAATACCGTAAGACAAAACGAAGTATATCTTTTTCCTTCTTCTCCCAAAGCGGGCGATATAACATCTTTATGCATATAATCTATAATAATTTCAAGTATATTTTGTAAATAAGTTGGTTTGTTAAAAGGTCTTTTTAATTTATGAGCCAAATATTTCATACTTGCTATGCATAAAACGGCGGCTAAAGTCATAAGTATAATATGTTTTGTTATGCGAAAATCGAAATTCAAATAATTTCCTAATTTTATAGGAATCGTGAAATAAGGATGGTCGGTATTGTCGGCAATCTCTTCCATAATGTAATCGTTAATATTTTCCGAAGCAAAAACAAAATTGAAATTAAAAGCCGTAAAAATAATTAAAACTATTACAAAAATTCTTTTTATTAAATTTAATTTAAAATTCAATTTATTTAAAATCAATCTATTCATAATTATTCTTTAAAATAATATCCAAAATAATAAAATAACAATAATTAATTTTTAATTTTATAACTATTAAATAAAAAATCAACCGTTATAAAACCAATTTTTTATCTTTTATTTATAATATTTATATCAATTTTTACAAATTTTCTACCGCCTCGACTTCGGTATTATAAATCGGCAAAAAACTCGTTAGTTTAGTAAGCTCCAAAACCTTTTTAACGGGTTCGGTTATTTTTATCAAACCGATTTTACCGTTCACTTTCTTAAAAGTTCCCAATACCGATATAAATACTCCGATTCCGCTGCTGTCTATATAATGAACTTCTTCCATATCGATTATTATTCTTTTCGCTCCAAAATCAACTTGAGATATCATGGCGTCTTTTAAGTCGGAGGAAGAATAAATATCTATATCTCCGAAAAGTTTAATGACAACGGTATTATTTTCAAGTTCTTTAACGGATATTTCCATTTCAATAGCTCCAAAATTAAAACTTTCTTTTATAATTTTTATATTTTTAAAATATCATAAATAAAAAATTTTACAACCTATTTAATTTAATTTTAACTATTGACATTTTTTATAATAAATAGTAATATATTTTCTAATATTGATTAATTATAAATATACAAATAAAAAAGATTAAGGAAATATAATGTGTTTACCGCCAATAAATATTTTACCATTTGCAGGACTTCCTTTGGTCGCAATACAATACAATACAATACAATACAATACAA
>CAZRYV010000015.1:9795-18533 GCA_964604385.1 uncultured Brachyspira sp. | reverse complement strand
AAGTAAAATCTTCAATTTATACGGATTTATTAAACAATTATTCGAATCTTAATATATTTATGGCGGATGAAGATTTTAATATAGACGCTTACAATAAAATGGATTTTCTAAACGCGCTTCAGAGCGTATTGAATAATCCCTCGACTTCTTGGGAATTAAAAGACGAAAATAACAATAATTTTTTAAATAATATTTCGGACACTAAATTAATTTTAAATGAAAATTATAATTTGTATTTTGTTAAATATTTATTATTCGACAATATTTATATAATCGGCGCTTGGGAAAATATAATTCCGTATAAAGTAAATATGCATTTCAGAAACACTATTTTAATATCTTCTGCAACGATATATTTGGGTTTAATCGTATTTATGATAATACTTTTAATTGTAATTTTTATTGCAAGAAGAACATATATATCAGCAAAAAAAGTTACCGACACATTGAGCGAAGGAACGGGCGATTTAACAGTTCGACTTCCTATCGTTAATATTGACGAGACGGGCGAGTTGGTATATTCTTTCAACAGATTCTTGGATAAAATTCAAAGCATTATAATAAATATTAAAGAAAATACTTATGTGTTGACGGGAAGCGTTCAAAATATCCGTTCTTCTATAAATATAGGGGTAAGCGATTTTGAATCTTTAAACAGAGAGTTTAAAAACGAATTGGTTAATTCCAATAAAATCGCCGAATCTTCTTCGAACGCCGCAAGAGTTAGTTTTATTCAAAGAACTAGAATTAACTCGGTAAACGAAACCATAAGACAGCTTTTGGATAATATAAACGAAATTAACGAAAAAATGAAATTGCAATCGGATGCTGTTAATAGAACAAGTACATCGGTTCAGCAGATGATGGCAAATATTATAACAGTGAGTCAGGGTTCGGTTAAGGCAAACACTTATTCGAGAATATTTGACGCCGAAGCGAGAGACGGAGGAAACATATCGGAATCGGTTGCGGATTCTATTCAGGGAATTAAGGATTATTCTAAACAAATAACGAATATTACGCAGGTTATTCATAATATTTCGGAACAGACTAACCTTTTGGCTATGAATGCGGCAATCGAGGCTGCGCATGCAGGAGAATACGGAAGAGGTTTTACCGTAGTTGCCGAGAAAATCAGAAAATTGGCGGAAGATACGGCGAATAATTCAATTATAATCAGCGAACTTATAGAAGAGACTATTCAATCTATAGAACAAACCGTTTCTTTGGTTGCAAAAAGTGCCGAGTCAAGCAATAAAATAATGGAAAGTTCAAATATGCTTACGGAAGTTATATCTTCAATATCGACTGCGAACGAAGAATTGGATTTGGGAAGAAGAGATATTTTAAATAATGTTTCAAATTTAAATAGCATAACGAAATCCGTTCAAGAGCTTTCAATTAAACAGATGCAAATGAGCTCTATAGTAAGTCAAAATATTTCAGGCGTGGATAAATTAGCCGAGGATGTCGTTAATGTGGTTAATAACACCGAAAGCGATGTTAAAGTCCTTTTGGGTTCTATTGAAAATGTCGCTCAATTATCGAACTCTACCGTAGACAGTATGGAAAATATGGATAAGAAAATTAAAGAATTGCAGTATATTTTCTTGCAGTTATATAAATTGGTTATATCTTTCAAAACCGAAAAAACGGAAGAAGAAATAAAAGCGGAAATAAAAAAACAGAATCTTTTGGATAAAATCAGAATTAAACTTGAAAAAAGGTCTAAAAAGCATAGGGAAAAAGAAATTAAAAAAAGTCAGAAAGAAGAAACGAATCAATTATGATTAAAAAAAATTTTATTTTAATATTTAATTTGATAATTAATTTAATATTTAAGGCGTTTATTTTTAATATCGTTTTTTTTAATATAGCGTTTTCTAACGAGTCGTTTGGGGAAATATCGCATAAATTTTATTGGAATTTGGAAACGGGAAAAAGAATAGAATCCGTAAAAACCGCCGATGTCGAATATTATGAAAACGGAATATTAAAAAGAAATTATAAAGAAAGAAATATAGTCGATTTAACGGTTATAGGAGACGCTCCGAAAGGCGGATATAGAGTGAGCGGTTTATTTAAAGTATTCAGAATGCTTAAAGACGACGAAGTTTTTCATTTGGACGAAGAATATAAAAGCGACTTTATAATTTATAACAACGGAAAATTTGAAGTGCCTTATCATTATTTTATGCCGAATGTGAGACATATACCGACATTTCCCGATAAAGAAATCTCTCCCGCAGAATCTTGGGAAGCCGAAGCCGTAGAAATCGTTCGTGTAAACAATGCTCCCAACCTTAATATGATTTTATCCGCAGATTATATTTTTTCAAATGTTGAAACGAATTTAGAAGGCAAAAGTAACGCCGTTATTCAATATCATGTTATGATTGATAAGGATTTAGTTCAGGCGGGACTTTCAAGAAAAGGCTATCCTCAAAGAATATACGGATTTAATTACGGAACTTTTTTATGGGATATGGAAAAAAATATTCCAATCTCTCAAAGCGAAAGATATCAGATACTTTTCGGATATGGCAAAGAATTATCTTATACGAGTTTGCAATATAAAATGAATATTATAAGTTCTTATAAAATATATGATTCTATTTCCAAAGAGGAAGAGGAAATAAACAGAAAAGAACTCGAGGATAATTTGAATAACGACAATAATATTACCGTAGATACTGTTCCCGAAGGTTTAGTTTTAAGACTTGGCGAGATTTTATTTGACACGGATTCTTATACTTTAAAAGACGAAGCGAAAGAAACTATAGACAATATTATAGATGCGATAAAAAAAACTTATCCCGACAGAGAGATAATAGTTCAAGGACATACGGACAATGTCGGACAAGAAGAGTATAATAAAACTTTATCCGAAAGAAGAGCAAAAACGGTAGCCGATTATATTTTGCCTCATCTCAATCATGATAAATTATCCTATAGCGGATTCGGAGATAAAGAGCCGATAGCCTCCAACAACACCTCCGAAGGAAGAAGAAAAAACAGAAGAGTCGATATTATAATCAAATTAAGATAATTCTTTGTTAAAATTATTTAATTAAATTTTTAATTAAAATTCTTTATTTAAATATTTATTTTATTTTTTTATTTAAATTCTTTATTTAAGTTCTTTAAGGTAATTTTTTATATCCGAAACCAAATCGCTTATGGAATTTTTATTTAAATAATCGATTTTCTTTCCGTAATTTTCTAAAAATATTTTATCGTCTTCCGTTTGAGTATTTTTAGAAGATAAAATTTTTCTAAGCATAAGCATCATTAAAGCATGATGAATTTTTAATTTTGAAAAATCTATGACGCCTCTTAAAAAATAAAAAGTTATATTTTCTTTTTCGTTATTTTTAAAATTTTTATTTATCGCATCTTCGTATAATTCTTTATATTTTGTATTTCCGTTGCCGACTATAACGCAATAGATTTTTTTATTTTCGAACTTTTCTAACTTTTTATAAAATTTTTTAAAACTTTTATAGACGGTTAATTTGCTCGCATATAAAGCGCCCGCAAATATTATAATCTCGTAATTGTTTAAAGTTTGATGCGACACATTATCCGCTTCGAATATATCGGCATGAAGTTTGTCGGATATCCATTTGGCGTAGGTTCTTGTCGTCCCATATAGGCTTTTATATACTACCGCTACTTTCGGCATAATTTCTCCTTTTTATTTATATATGTATTTTTTACTATTATAAACGATTAAAAATTTTTAGCAAAAAAATATTAATAAAAAATTAAATCATTATTGACATTTTTTTAAAATATATTATCATAGATTTAAAATAATTTAAGGTAATTATTATGAATACCGTATATGAAAAAATATTGCATTATATATTCTTATCCGAAGATTCTTTGAGGCGTTAATCGCCCGCATTTAAATTTATCTAAATTAATCTGTTGAAAATAAAATAAATTAAAAATAAATAAAAACAAAAAATTAATTATCTATATCGGAGTGTTTAAAATGATAAAAGTATCTGTAATAGGAGCTACCGGATATGCCGGAGCAGAATTAATAAGATTATTGCTTTTGCATCCCAAAGTGGAATTAAAAAATATTTCTTCAAAAAGTTTTGTCGGAGATACTATGGATAAAATATATCCTAATTTAAATAAATATTGCAATAAAATATTAACGGACGAAAATTTGGCGTTCGAAGATTCGGATGTAATATTCGCTTCTCTGCCCGCGACTTTAAGCGAGGAAATAGCTAAAAAATGTTTTGAAAAAAATATATTGTTTATAGATTTGGGAGCGGATTTCAGACTTTCAGACGAGGAAGATTATAAAAAATGGTATAAAAATGATTTTAAATATAAATGGCTTCATAAAGAGGCGATTTATTCGATTCCCGAAATTATTAAATACGACAATTTTTATAATAAAAAAGATTTGAGAAACGCTAAAATAATAGGAAATCCCGGATGCTATCCCACTTCCATAGGTTTGGCGTTAGCTCCCGCTCTAGTAAATAAAATAATAGAAAAAGAAGATATAATAATAGATTCAAAATCGGGCGCTAGCGGAGCAGGAAGAGAGTTAACTCTAAATACTCATTTTGCGGAATGCAATGAATCGTTTTCTCCTTATAAAATCGCCGAACATAGACATATACCCGAAATAGAGCAGACTTTATCCAATATTTACGGAGAGAATATTAAGATTACTTTCGTTCCTCATCTTCTTCCGATTAATAGAGGAATACTCTCGACTATATATGCGAAATTAAAAAATAATTGTAACGATTTGGAAAATATTTTTAATATCGATAATATTTATAATATCTACAAAGATTTTTACAAGGATTCAAAATTTATTAGGATATTAAACATTGGAAATATTGCAAATTTAAAAAATGTAAAATATTCCAATTACTGCGATATATCCGTTCATATTGACGAGAGAACAAATAAATTAATAATAGTTTGCGTAATAGACAATATGGTTAAAGGAGCGGCCGGGCAGGCTATACAAAATATGAATATAGCTTTGGGTTTTGAAGAAGGGACGGGACTTAATATGATTCCTCCCGCTTTCTGATTTTTGTTTTATAAAATGAATTAAAAAAATTAATTAAAAAAGGATAGTAAAAATGAAAAATAATAAAATAAAAAATGACAATACAATAGAAAACGATATAAAAATTGTAAAAGGCGGAGTTTGTGCGGCTAAAGGTTTTTTTGCAAATGGAATTTACTCGGGAATAAAAAAGAAAAAAAATTCTAAAGACTTGGCTATTATCTACAGTGATAATATATGCAATGCTGCTGCGGTTTATACTCAAAATAAAGTTCAAGGCGCTAATATTATAGTGAGTAAAGAACATTTGAAAAACGGAAAAGCCAAAGCGATTATATGCAATTCTGGAAATGCGAATACATGTAATAAAGACGGAATAGAAAAAGCAAAATCTATGTGTAAAGCCGTTTCAAGATATTTAAATATAAACGAGAAAGAAGTAGTTGTAGCTTCTACTGGCGTAATAGGAATTCCTTTGCCTATAGAACCAATATTAAAAAATATTAAACCTCTTATAGATAACGCTAAAAATTCTATAGAATCGTCCAAAAATGCCGCAAACGCCATAATGACTACCGACACTTTTATTAAAGAAATAGCTTTTTCTTTTAAAATTGGAGGAAAAGAGATTAAAATTGGAGGGATAGCGAAAGGAAGTGGAATGATACATCCGAATATGGCTACATTGCTCGCTTTTATAACTACGGATGCGAATATAAGCGGTAAATTGCTCAAAAAAGCTTTAAGAGAAGATGTTAAAAATACTTATAATATGATTAGCGTAGACGGAGACACTTCCACAAACGATATGGTGGTAGTTATTTCAAACGGCGAGGCTCAAAATCCCGTAATAGATAAAGAAAATGAAAATTATAAAATATTTTGTAAGGCTTTAAATATGGTTAATACTTATTTATGCAAAGAGATAGCGAGAGACGGCGAAGGCGCTACAAAATTGATAGAATGCGAAGTGATTAATTCCAAAGATAAGGAGACGGCAAGAAAAATATCCAAATCGATTATATCTTCAAATTTATTGAAAGCCGCAATTTTTGGATGCGATATGAATTGGGGAAGAATAGCCTGTGCCATAGGATACGCTGATTGCAAATTCGATATTAATAAAGTGAGAATAAATGTTTCTTCTAATTTTGGAAGTATCGATGTTTTTGAAAAAGGTTTCGGTTTGCAATTTGACGAAAAGCATGCCTTGAAAATTCTTAAAGAAAAAGAGATTAAAATAACGGTAAATATGAATTCGGGTAAAAATAAAGCCACCGCTTGGGGCTGCGATTTAACTTACGATTATGTGAAGATAAACGGTTCTTATAGAAGTTAGAATAGATGTCAAAATATTATTTTAAAATATTTTTAAAATAAATAATTTATTAACGAGGATTAAAAAATGAATAATATTGAAATAGCGAATAAAGATAAGGCTTTTATTTTAAATCATGCTTTGCCGTATATACAGAAATATAAGGATAAAACCGTAGTCGTCAAATACGGTGGAAGCGTTATGGAAAATGCCGAGCTTAAAAAAACGGTTATGCATAATGTCGCTTTACTTTCTACTTTGGGAATTAAAGTTATAGTGGTTCATGGCGGAGGAAAAGATATAACCGAAATGTTAAATAAAATAGGAAAAGAATCTAAATTTATAAACGGATTAAGATATACTGATAAAGAAACGGCGGAAATAGTAAAGATGGTTCTTGCGGGCAAAGTCAATAAAGATTTGGTTTCGCTTCTTCAAAGTTGCGGAGGAAAATCGATAGGAATATGCGGCATTGACGATTATATGTTTAAAGTAAAAAAACATAAAAACTATGATTTGGGTTTTGTGGGAGAGATAGAAGATATAGATACGAATTTAATTGAAACGATTATAAACGGAAAATATATACCGATAATTGCGACTGTCGGATGCGACGATTTGGGAGATATTTATAATATAAACGCCGACACAGCCGCTGCAAAAATAGCGGAAAAAGTAAACGCCGAAACTCTTATATTTATGACGGATACTCCGGGACTTTTGAAAGATAAAGACGACGAATCGAGTTTGATAGATAAGATTGAAGTTAATAGTATAGACAAACTGATTGACGATGGAAGCATTTCGGGAGGAATGATTCCAAAAGTTCAGCATTGTATAAACGCAGTAAAAAACGGAGTAAATAAAGTGTTTATTATAGACGGCAGAGTTCCGCATTCGATATTGATAGAGATGTTTACGGACGAAGGAATAGGAACGATGTTTTATAAGGATTAATAAAAATAAATAAAAAATTATTAAAGAGGAAAATATAATGAATACCAAAAAAAATATTAAAAATAATTTAAAAAAAGAATATATAAGAAAAAGCAAAAAATATTTGGCAAATACTTATGCAAGATTTGATTTATTGCTCGAATCGGGAAACGGTTCCAAATTATACGATACGGATAAAAAAGAATATATTGATTTGGGAAGCGGAATCGGAGTAAACTGTTTGGGATATAAAAATAAAAATTGGATAAAAAGCGTAACGAGTCAGTTAAATAAATTGCAGCATACTTCCAATTTATATTATAATAAACCGTATATAGAACTTGCGGAAAAATTATGCGCCATAACGAAATTCGACAAAGTATTTTTTGCAAATTCAGGAGCGGCGGCAAACGAGGCGGCGATAAAATGCGCTAGAAAATATTCGTTTATAAAATACGGCAAAGATTCCAAAAGATATAATATAGTTTCGTTAAAAAATTCTTTTCATGGAAGAACTATGGCTACGATTTCGGCTACAGGACAGGATATATTTCATAATTTCTTTTTTCCTTTTTTGGGAGGATTTTTATTTGCAGAGGCAAACGATTTGGAAGGCACTATTTCAAAATTAAAAAATAATTCCTGCGCAATAATAATGGAACTTATACAGGGTGAGGGCGGAGTAATTCCTTTGAATAAAGAATATGTGAAATCCGTTAGAGAATATTGCAATCAAAACGACATTTTAATGATAATAGACGAAGTTCAAACGGGAGTAGGCAGAACGGGTAAATTTTTATGCTCTGAACATTTTAATTTGAAGGCGGATATAATAACTTTGGCTAAAGGTTTGGGAGGCGGGCTTCCAATCGGCGCTATGCTTATGAATAAAAAATGTTCCAATACATTTGCCGTAGGAGACCATGCATCCACTTTCGGCGCTAATCCCGTTGTTTGTTCGGGAGCTTTGGAAGTTCTTAAAACTATAGATAAAAATGTGCTTAAAGAAATTACTAAAAAAGGACAATATATAAAAAATAATCTAATTAAATTGGATAATGTTAAAAGCGTGGACGGAATCGGACTTATGCTTGGAGTGGAACTTAAAGACGGATTAAACGCGAGAGAAATTGTAGAAAAATGCATTTCTAAAGGGGTAATTCCATTAACTGCAAAAAATAAAATAAGATTGCTTCCTCCTCTTACTATTTCGCAAAAAGATTTGGATAAAGCGATTGATATTTTAAAAGAATGTTTATCTTAAAAAAGCGCTTGACTATTTTTTGATATAATATAATATTCTTTAATATTTGGTATAATGAAGAAACTCATATGACAGAGAATAATAATTAGAAAAGTTTAATTATAAATTGCGTTTCATTAGTTGGTTTTTCCAACACAGGGGAGGTTAAAAGCCTCCTCTTTTTT
>CAZRYV010000015.1:0-9695 GCA_964604385.1 uncultured Brachyspira sp. | reverse complement strand
AATTATAAAATTATTTTAACTAAACTATACTTTTTAGTTATAACTAGATATAAAATAAAAGTATTTGCTATTATAGATTTAATATTTTAAAATCCAAATCAAAGATTAAACAGCCATAAATAAAAAACTAATTTTTATATTGACTTTGGAGTTAGCTCTAATGATATAATTAAAATAATTTAAAAATTCGGAGACGATTGATGAATAGAAAATTTAATAACGGATATTTTGCAATTTCAAAAAAATACAATTGCTTGCAAAATATATTCGATAATTTCGTTTGCAAAGAGATTTATAATCATAATTATTTTAAACCAAAATTAAGAGGGGATAAACCGCCATAGTGAAAATTAAGCGGTATTAATTGATTTTAAGAAGATTTTATGATAAAAATAATGAAAATAAAAAATTAAAAATTAAAAACAAAAAGGGAGAGAACAAATGACGAAAAAGATAATAATATTTTTAACAAGTCTTATATTTTTAACGGGCGCTTTTCTAAACGCTCAAACGAGTAAAACTTTAGTGGTTTATTTTTCTTGGAGCGGAAACACTAGAGTAGCGGCTGAAAATGTTAGAAGATTATCGGGAGCTGATATTTTTGAGATAACTGTTAAAAATCCTTATCCTACTGATTATCAACAATGTGTAGACCGCGCTAGAGACGAGCAGAGAAGAAATTTTCTACCCGAATTAAATAACGGTAGAATAAATAATCTTTCTCAATATGATACGGTAATAGTGGCTTTTCCTAATTGGTGGGGAACTTATCCTCAAGCGATTAAGAAATTTTTAATCGATAACGATATTTCCTCTAAAAGAATTGCACCTTTATGCACGCATGGAGGCTCGAGACTCGGAAGAAGCGTTAATGATTTAAAGGCTTTGTATCCTAATGCGAATATATTGGAAGGATTGGCTATAAGCGGCGGTTCTGTTAGAAATTCGGAAAATGATATAAAAAATTGGCTTACAAAAATAGGCGTTTTGTAAACTATTTAATACTCAATAATTAAATAATAATATATAACGGGAGAATATTATTAATGAAAAAGATAATAAAAATTTTGGTAGATATAATTATGACTTTATTATTCTTTTTACTTACCGCATATCATTGGACGGGGGATGAAATTCATGAGTATTTGGGATTTTCTTTATTTGTTTTCTTTATAGTTCATCATATACTTAATTTTAATTGGTATAAAAGCCTATTCAAAGGAAAATATAGCTTTAATAGAATTCTAAATACTTTTATAAATACTATGCTTCTTTTATGCATGCTCGGTTTAATGATAAGCGGAATAATGTTTTCCCGTAAAGTTTTATTCTTTCTTAATTTAAGAGGCGGAGGAATGTTTAATCGTAAACTCCATATGCTTTCGGCTTCTTGGGGATTTGTTTTTATTTCGGCTCATATAGGAATGCATTGGGGAATGTTTATGAGTATGGGAAATAAATTTATAAAATTAAAAACCGCTTTCGCTTCCGTTTTAGGAATATTAATAGCCGTTTACGGAATTTATTCTTTTATAAAACGGGAATTATATCAAAAAATGTTTTTACTTATAGATTACGCTTTTTTTGATTATGAAGAGCCTATTATATTTTTATTTTTAGATTATTTGGCGATTATGGGATTATTTATATTTATAACTTATTACTTGCAGAAATTAAGCGTCAGATTTAAGAAAAATTAATCCACGAATATTAAGAAATATTTTTTATGATTTGCCCAATTTTCCAATCGAAGCCTGTTGACAAATATCGATATATCTTTTATCTCTTGATTTTTTTTCTATGGCGACTATTCCCTCGTAATAATGAATCGAATATGCAAAATCTGTGAAACCATTTGCCTTCAAATCGTCTCCTTCCAAAGTCCAATATGCATTTAAATAATCTATCAATTTTTTTGTATATTCTATAAAAGAAGTTTTAAAATTATTATTCGAATTAGCCCAATAAGAAGTATAAGCGTCCTCGCAGAAATATAGTCCGCCGTCTTTTACATGCTCGAACATTTCCTCAAAAGTTATAATCTGTTCTTCGGGTATATGTCCGCCATCGTCTATCAATATGTCTAATTTCGGAATTTCATTTTTTAATTTTTGTAAAAATTTTCTGTCGGATTGAGAGCCTATGAAAATTTTAATGCCGTCTTTTTCAAAAGTTTTGCATCGCTCTTTTATATCGATTCCGAATATATTTACTTTAGCATTGGGATTTATTTTACTAAAATAATATTTCCACATTTTAAGCGAACCGCCGTAGCCGACCCCGATTTCCAACAAATTTATATCTTTTCCTCTATATTTTGAAAAATGTCTTTCGTATATATCGAAGTAGGGCAGATGCTTAAAAATTGCCTCGTTTTTATTATTCAAAAAATAATTATGCAAATCGGATTTATCTTTATTATATTCGTTTATTAGAATATCTCTTATGATTTCTCTTTTTTTATTATCCTCTTCGGATTCTCCGTTTATCATAAAAGTATTTCTATTAACTTTGGTTTTTATTTTATTCATAATTATTTTTTTATTAAAATATTAATTAAAATAAATAAAACGATTAATAAAATTTTTTATAATAATTTATATTAAATAAATTTAATAGTTAAAGTAAATAAAAATTCTACTTTTCTTTAATATCTCTATAGAATTTTAATAAGTTATATAAATCTCTCGCCTGTCTCTTATTAAAATCCTTTTTATTAAGAGGATAGTAATTATTTCTATTTATAAACCTTACATTTATTTCAAATTTGTTATCTTCTATTAATCCAATTAGAGAATTTATTTCGTTATCGGATAATCTATGCTGTCTTCTTACAATATGTTTGAGCTTTCTCAAATGAATAGTTGCATCGCTATCCGTAAATAATTTTTCTCTGTCTGTAGTCGAATTGATATTTAAAACGACTCTGTTGCTTTCATTTTGCCCATAAAACATAACGGAGTTAAATCCCGTTTCCGCATTTTCTGTATCGGAATTCAAATCGAATACCAACCAGCAAGATTTGGCGTTATTTCTATAATATACATTTGTAAATATTATATATCCCCATACTGTGGTTAATGTGGAAACGCCTCTTTCGGTATGATACATTTCTATATTTCTATAAAAATCATCCACCTTGTATAAACTACTTGGAACTTTTATTCCACCATCAAGCGCAAATATCATTGTTGAAAATGATACGAATACAATAATAAAACTTAATATTTTTCTCTTCATTATTCTCTCCTTATTTAAATTTTTATTTTATATTTATACGCAGATGCGAAGAAAAGTCATTAATATAAAACAGTATTTCCATAATATTACCTCCATGTGTTATATATTATAATACTTTTTTTTAATTTTTTCAATAGTAAAAAATGATTTTTTTTATTTTTATTTATTTTATTTTTTATATTTTGGTAATTTTACATTATTTAAAAAGTCTTCCATAACCGAACCATAATTGGATTGTTATTATTCCGTATAAAATCAATCCGCATCCCAAAACTATACTTAAATAAATATTTCCAAGCAACGGATAAAAAGACAATATGATTCCCGCTATTATGGTGAGTATTCCGCTAAATAAAGTCCAACCCCATTTATCGTATCCATGCTTTTTTAAATCTATCGAAGAGGCTATTGAAACCGCTCCTCGAACTATAGTAAATATGGCTACGAAATACGGTATAACGGCGGCGCTTATAAATAAATTTGAAATTATTATAATACCACAAATAGTCGATACTATTCCGTCAAGCAAAATAATACTCGAACCTGTTAAATGTCTTAAACTTACAAAATAGAATATTGAACTTATGCCAGAGAATATCATTAAAAATCCTATAACATAAGCCAAAATTAATATAGTTTCAAGAGGATTAAATATGGCGATTATTCCCGATACTATAAGCAATATCCCAAATATTAACCATAAAACTCTGCTAAATTTGCTCATTTTTTCTCCTTTTTTTGTTACAATATTTTAAAGTTATAATATTTAAAAACAGATGAAAACTAAAAAATTAAAATCTTTATTATTTATTTATGTTTTCCATATCTATAACGATATCTATTTCCGTCATAGCGCAATTAAGTTTTTTTGATATTTGCTCTTTGGAAAAACCTTCTCTATAAAGTTTAATAATATTTTCGTTATTTGTTTTTTTAATTTCAGTTTCATCATTTTTTTCATTGTTTTTATCTTCGGCTTTATTTTCATTATTTTTATTATGCAGGTTTTTTTTTATTGCCAAATCTAGTTTATTTCTTAACTCTTCTCTCAATTCTTCTCTTGTTTCTTTATTAAGTCCGTTTTTATTTAATCGATTGTTAAATTCTTTATTATTACTTATCGTATTTTTAATTTCAATTTCTTTAGTATTGTTATCATTATTATCTAGATTTTCTAGTTTTTTTGAATCTTCTATTTTTATATTCAAACTATTTATATTATATTCGGAATTTTCTTCGATATTATTATTTTGATTATCGACATTCATTTTTTTTAATAATTCGTTCGCTCTGTTTATTGCATCTTCGAGTATGGATATTCTATTTAACGCTATGTTGTTGAATTCTTTAACCAAAGCTTCTATTTCTTCTCTCGCTTTTGAAGTAGTCTCTCTTTCGAGTCTTTCTCTCGCCCTTGAAACGATATAAATATAAAATAACGGCAAAGCTACCGCCAATATGATTATATTAATTATAACGCTTATTAAAATCTGCATACCGAATTTATTTTTTTAAATTTATCTTTAACCGAAAATATCTATTTTAGAACCTTTTATTTGTTCCGCAGCGCCAATTTCTTCTATTTCTATCGATTCTATCAAAGAATTATCGTTATCTATAATATTTCTTCTGTTTTTTTTTCTATAGGAAATATAACCTTGTCCTTTTTTGCCTCTCTGTTCGTCTTTTTTTTCTTTAATTTTATTGTCTTCTGAAACATTCTCGGATTTTACAACGGTTGAATCCTTTATAAAAGATTCTCTATGTATATCCTTATCTTCCGATTGCATGGCTATAGTTTTTGCAGCCATTCTTACATGCTCCATACGACCTATATGGGATTGCTGCATGTATAATTGTTGTAAGTCCAAAGGGGCTATAGGCATTATTAAATCTCCGTATTCTATGCCTTAAATTATATCCTATATTTTAAATATATATTTTTTTTATTTTATTGCAAGTAAAATATTTATTTACGATAAATCATTTTTATAAAATTTTAATATTCAAAATAAAAATATTGAATAAAATATAAATAAAATATATTATAACCTAAAACTTAAATATAATATAAAAGTAAATTTAAGGAATAGACAAAATGAATAAAAAAGCTAGAGCGATTTTGCTTTTATCGGGTGGATTGGATAGTTCGCTTGCGGGAGCGATACTTAAAAGAGAAAATATAGAAGTTCTTGCAATAAGATTTATAACGGGATTGGAATATTCGGTTATAAAAGAAGAACTTATGGAAATATATAATAACGACCCCGCTAAAAAAATTGCGGATTTTCTTAATATTCCTATAAGATTCGTTTCTTTAAAAGATAAATATATAGATATGTTTTTAAATCCAAAATACGGATACGGAAGCGCCGTAAATCCATGTTTAGATTGTCATATTTTAATGTTGAAAACCGCAAAGGAAATAATGGAAAAAGAAGGATTCGATTTTGTGGCTACGGGGGAAGTGAAAGGGCAGAGACCTATGAGCCAAAAAATGCAAGATTTAATTAACGCCATAAGAGAGAGCGGACTTGAAGGGAGGCTGCTCCGTCCATTATCGGCTAAACTTCTGCCTATAACGATTCCCGAAAAAGAAGGACTTATAAACAGAGAAAATTTATTCGGAATATACGGACGCTCGAGACATACGCAGATAGAACTTGCAAAAGAATTTGGAATAAAAGATTATCCTGTTCCTGCGGGAAGCGGATGTTCTATAGTCGATAAAAGCTATGCCAAAAGATACAACGAATTAATATCTCGAAACACTACAAAAATAATAAATATGGAATTAATGCAATATTTGGCTATAGGAAGACATATAAGAATAGACGACAATGCTAAATTAATTTTGGGAAGAAACGAAAAAGAAAACGAAGCTTTGGCAAAAAGAGATAGAATAAAAATAAACAGAATAAACGATATAAGTTTAAAACCAAATTATAATAAAGGACCTTTCGGATATTTGGAAATATATAAAGATAATATAAATAATTTGAAAGATATTATTTATAAATCCGCTATGATAATGGGATATTTTTCAAAAGAAGAATCAAAAGATTTGAGTATAACGGTTTCATGCATAATAAACGGTAAAGAAGAAAAAAAAGAAATAGTAATAAATAACCATGATTCTAAAAATACAAAATTTGAACAGATAGTTTAATTATAAAAATACAGTATTAAATAATGTTGATTTAAAATTATTATAATATAAAATAAATATATATTAATAATTTAATAATAATTTAAGGACATTAAAATGAATATAAACGGTATAAATAATAAAAAAGCGGTTTTAATAGTAGTAGACAGCTGCGGAGTTGGAGCTTTGCCGGACGCTAAAGATTTTGGAGATGAGGGAGTTAATACGATTTCACATTTAGCAAAGGCTACGGGCGGAGTTAATCTTCCAAATATGGAAAAAATGGGACTTGGAAATATTACGGATATAGAAGGAGTAGCCAAAAACGATAATGCCATAGGTTATTACGGCAAATCTATGGAAAAATCTAAAGCTAAAGACACTACTAGCGGACATTGGGAAATTGCAGGTTTAATATCTAAAAAACCTTTCAATACTTATCCGGACGGTTTTCCTCAAAAAACGATTAAGGCTATAGAAGAAATGTCGGGAAGAAAAGTAGTTTGCAATAAACCTTATTCTGGAACAGAAGTTATAGACGATTATGCCGACGAACAATTTAAAAATGGCTCTCTTATAGTTTATACTTCCGCAGATTCGGTTTTGCAAATCGCAGCTCATGAAGAACTTATACCGATAGAAGAACTTTATAAAATATGCGAAAAATCACTCGAAATATGCAATGAATTATCTCCCGTTGCGAGAGTTATAGCGAGACCATATTTGGGAGAAAAAGGAAATTATAAAAGAACGGAAAGAAGACATGATTATTCCGTGCCTCCAAGTGGAGAGACTATGCTTGATAGAATATCTAAAAATAATTTGCCCGTAATAGGAATAGGAAAAACGAGCGATATATTTGCAGGAGTCGGAATAACGGAAAATAGAAAAACCAATAAAAATAATTTGGACGGAATTGAAAAAACAATTAAAGCGATTAAAGAAACCGATAAAGGATTGATTTTTACAAATTTAGTTGATTTCGATATGCTTTACGGACATAGAAGAGACGCTAAAGGTTATAAAAACGCTTTGGAAGAATTTGATAGATATATTCCTGAAATGATTGAAAATTTAAACGAAGACGATTTATTTATAATTACCGCAGACCATGGATGCGACCCTACTTATAAAGGAAGCGACCATACGAGAGAATATATACCTATACTCGCTTTCGGTAAAAATTTAAAGAAAAATGTTAATATCGGTGTGAGGGATTCTTTCGTTTCAATAGCGGCGTCTATAGAAAAACATCTTTTGGGAAAAACTAATCTTGAAGGCGATTTTTTATAATAATTTGATAATATAAATTTTATAATATTAAATTTATGAATTGATTTTTATTATAATCTTATAATATATTTTATAATCTACTTTTTGCGATTATTTTTAGATTTCTTTCGTCTATTATTTTTCTTTTTATTACCGTTTTTATTTAAAAAATTATTATTTAAATAATCTTTTCCGTCAATTATATCGTCTCTGTCAAAAATATTGTCAAATTCATCCGATGGAATAAAATCTATAAATAATTCTTTAAGATTAACTTTATAAACGGTTATTTTTATTTTATCTCCAAGAGTAAACCATTTTGCCTCTTTTTCGCTGTATGCCGCCTGTTCTTTTTCGTCAAATCTATAATGAGATTTTAAGGAAGCGTATCTTATAAGTCCCTCTATTCCACGCTCTTCTATTTCTACAAATATTCCGAATTTCGTTATTCCGCTTATTATTCCGTTATATTCGTTTCCGACTCTCTCTTTCATAAAGCGAGCAGCCTTAACTTTATTTAAACTTCTTTCGCATTCTATCGCCACTCTTTCCGTTTTCGAGCAGGTTTGAGCGGCGTTTTTAAACATTTTCTGCATAGAAGGTTTCATAGATTTTAATTCTTCTTCCAATACCAATTTTAATAATCTATGAGTAAGCAAATCGGTATATCTTCTGATAGGCGATGTAAAATGAGTATAATATTCAAATCCGAGTCCGAAATGTCCTATATTGTTTGTGTCGTAAATTGCCTGTTTCATAGAACGCAAAAGCAAAGTGAGAAGTAGTTTTTCATCCGAGCATCCCGTTATAGATTCGATAAAAGAATGAAAATCCAAATTTCCTTCGGCGTCTTTGGTTAATCTGTATCCTCTGTTGTATGCGATTCTATTAAATGTATCCAATTTTTCTTTATCGGGAAAATCATGAACTCTATAAATTGCTCCCTTTATATTTTTTAATTTTTTTGCAACTTCGCAGTTTGCAAGAAGCATTAATTCTTCTATTATTTTATGCGTTTCTTTTCTCTCGTCTATAAAAAAATCTTTAGGGTTTCCGTCTTTGTCGAGTATGATTTTAGTTTCGTTTAAATTAAATTCTATGCTTCCGTTTTCTATTCTTTTCTTTAATAATATTTCTTTTATTTCATTAGCTTCTTTTAATAATTTTTTAAGCCATTCTTCGTCATGTTCAACTTCGTCCAAAATATCTTGAGCGTAATCGTAAGTTAATCTTCTGTCCGATTTTATAACGCTTTTATAAAATTCTCTTTCTTTTACATTTCCATTGTAGTCGATATTTATAAATACAGTCATAGCGAATCTGCTTACGCCTTCGTTTAACGAACAAATTCCGTTTGAAAGTTCATACGGAAACATAGGATAAACTTTATCTATCAAATAAACGCTGTTTCCTCTCTTTCTTGCCTCTCTGTCGAGTGCGCTTTCCGTATCGACAAAATGTCCGACATCCGCTATATGAACTCCGATTTTATAACCGTCTTTTAATTTCTCTATACTTATGGCGTCGTCAAAATCTTTTGAATCGGCTCCGTCTATGGTTATGGTTTTTAATTCTCTCAAATCTATTCTGTCAAATTCAATCGGTTCGTTTTCTAAATTTTCGGGAAGAAGTTTTGCCTCTTCCAAACATTTTTTAGAAAATTCGGTAGGTATATTATAGGCTTTCGCTATCAATTCGGCGTCTTTTTTCGGATTATTTATATCTATTTTTATATCGGGTTTAGGAATAGATTTTTTTATGTCAGTTTTTTTATTCGATTTAATTTTTTTATCGGATTTACCCGCATTATAATTTTTTTTATAATTTCTTTTACTTTTTTCTTTTTTGCTTACAGTTTTATTTGAAGTTTTATTCGTCCTGCTTTTTTTGTTTTTCTGTTTTTTCAAATTTTAATTTTCCTTAATTTTCTTTATTAAATGTTTTTATTATCTTCATTATAATGCAATATTCTATAATATCAAGTAATTTCATAAATTAAGGCTTGACAAAATTTATAAAAATGCTATAATCTACA
>CAZRYV010000014.1:7269-19405 GCA_964604385.1 uncultured Brachyspira sp. | reverse complement strand
TATTTTCAACGGTTAATCAAGCCTTCTAGTTTAGTTAAATATGATTAATGTAAAATAACGATTTATTTTTTATTG
This sequence comes from uncultured Brachyspira sp., assembly GCA_964604385.1. GTDB lineage: Bacteria > Spirochaetota > Brachyspiria > Brachyspirales > Brachyspiraceae > Brachyspira. The sequence continues at coordinate 19,330 of CAZRYV010000014.1, read as the reverse complement.
TAATCCAAATAATTCGCTAACTATAGGATAAGGAACTGTATCTATTACATTCTCTTTAATATATTCCACTAAAATATCGGTTTCTTCGTCTACATTTTCATAAATGGATTTGTCAATATATTGAAATTTGCTTCGTTCCAATTCGGTTATTTTAGCCAATCTATCCAAATAAATATAGGTAACTTGGTCTAAATAAGTAATGACTAAAAATTTTACATTATTAAAATCATGCAGGTAATAACTAACGGAATCGTCGCTATCGGTTTTATTAACTTTATATATTTTATATTTGCTTATTCTGTTAACAAAATCGCTTATATAATTATTAACCGAATAAATATTAGCCAATAATGTAAACTCGCTATAATTATTATAAATAAACTCTGATATCTTATTAATATTGGCTTTATTTATCTTACAATAAAAACTTATATATTTGTCGTTATTATATAAATCTATATCGTTCGCAACGGTAAAACTAACATTATATAATTCTTCTATCTTCTTGATATAATCCATTAATTGATGGCTGTCGGACTGATAAGCGGTTAATATTAAATAATTATCTCCGCTTGGAATTTCGTTATTTGATTTTAATGCCTCAACTTTTCCTAATGTCGATGAAATTTTTAAAATATTTTTATTCTCTATCATACATATAAACACCCTTTAACTTATACCAATATTATAACAAAAATTATTATTTTGTCAAGTCTTTTAATTAAAAAATTAAAAATTTTTTGTTTAAGTTTAAGTTTATAAATTTTTAAAAGCGATAAAATTATCATAAATTTCAAAACAAGCTACATAAATTAAAATAAATTGTTTCTAATTAAGAAGTTTTAAGAAGTTTAATGAAGGTAAAATTATTATTGAAAAAATAAAAAAAATTGTTATAATTAAAGCGTATATTACGATACTATTAATATTAGATAAAAGGAATGGAATAATGACTACAAATACCTTAAAATTCATGGATGTTAGATTTATAAATCCCTTCATAGTTTCTTTAGTTTCTATATTTAAAGAAATGGCAGGTCTCACTATGGAAAAAGGAACATTGGTAAAAGGACAGGGCAGAAAATTGTTCTCCGGTTATGGCGTAGCTATAGGAATAGTAGGAGATGTAAACGGACAGGTTTTATACGAATTCCCCGAAAATTTTTCTCAGCTTTTGACAGAAACTCTTACAGAGAAAAAACGAATGGAATACGATTCGGAAGAAGAATTTGAAGATATGATGAGAAGCGTAATAAACGAAATAGGAAATACTATAAGCGGACTTGCAATAACAAAATTATCCGAAGAAGGTATAAGTTGCGATATTACTCCTCCGATATTATATTACGGTAAAGAGATACAAATTATACCAAAAAATTTAAAAACCATTATTATTCCTTTTCAATCTAATATAGGTTTTGTTAGCGTTAATATCGCTATGGATATTTAAAATTTAATAATTTCTTTATTTATGGAAATTCTATTAATTTATTTTGTCGAAATATTTATCATAATCGTTCTTATAATGCTTTCGGCTCTTTTTTCGGGAAGCGAAACGGCATACACTACTATAGACGAAGTTACTTTAATGCGATTGGTGAGAGAAAAGAAAATTAAAGAAGACGATATGAAATATTGGGCTAAATCAAGTTCGATGATACCGTCATTACTAGTGGGAAACAATATAGTAAATATTACGGCAAGCTCTATAATTACGGTTTTTGCTATAAGAATATCGAGAACATTTACCAATTTATCAGAAAATTTAACGGTTACAATATCAACTATAACGATAACGATTCTTATTATAACATTTGGAGAGATTCTTCCTAAAGTATTGATGAGAGTAAACGCCGAAAAATCGATTCCTTACCTTTTATATTTTATGAAAGTCAGCTATTTTATTTTTAAGCCGATTACTTTTTTAATGGATAAAATAACGACTTTTATAATGAATTATTTAGTTCCAAAAAGATTAAGGAATACGGAAAAAAGAAGCGCTCTTGCAAGCATGGACGATATTACGACTATAATTCATATAGGACATAAAGAAGGAATTATTAAAGAATCGACTCATGAATTATTAACGGGAGTGATAGATTTCAGAAGTAAAACTGTAGAAGAGATAATGACTCCAAGGGTAGATATGGTATGCATAGAAGCGGATACGGACATAAACGATATAATTCGCCTTACTGTAGAAACGGGACTTTCTAGATTTCCCGTATACGAGGAGACTATAGACCATATAATAGGAATATTTCATACTCGTTCTTTATTTAAAGATTATCTTAAATCAAATAACAAAAATATAAAAACGAAAAACAAAGCTATTGATTATATAATGCTTCCATATTTTATACCCGAAACAAAAACTATAAGCAGTTTATTTAACGATATGCAAAAAAAGAAATTGCAAATGGCTATAACGATAGACGAATACGGCGGAACTTCGGGACTCGTAACTATGGAAGATATCGTAGAAGAGATTATGGGAGATATAGAGGACGAGAGCGATAAAAAAGAAGAAGATTTAATCAAATTCAAAGGCAAAAGAATAATAGTAAACGGCACGGCGTCTATTGAAGAAATTAACGAAGCATTAAATTGGAATATAGAAGAACATGAAGAATATCAAACCATAGCAGGTTATGTTATCGATAAATTGGACCATATACCCGAAACCAATGAAAGATTAATATTAAACGGATATAGAATAAGAATAATGAAAGTGGAAGATAGAAGAATAATAGAAATGGAACTTACGCCGATAAAAAATATAAGAATGATAGAATCGAACGAGGAAGAAAAAAATATATACGATAAAAACGAAGAGGATAATATATAGTGAAAAATAAATATATATTATTTATTTTGATTATAATATATTTGTTTAATTCATGCGATAAAAAAGACGATAAAGATAATAAAAAAGAAATCGAAGAAAAACCTAAAACTGCAAAATTGGTTTTTGTCGGCGATATAATGACTCATCCTACAATAATAAAATCGTTTGAAAGCCGCGATGTCCTTATAGATTTAAAAGATTATTTAAGTGGTGATATCGTATTTGCTAATTTGGAATTTGTAGTAAACACAAATAAACCTCCTTTGCCATATCCCGAGTTTAACGGTTCGGTTGAATATTTAAGATATTTTTTAAATTATTTTAATTTATTTTCGGTTGCAAATAATCATGCATACGACCAAGGCGCCAAAGCGGAAGTTGAAACCATAGCGGAAATAGGAAAAAACGGAAAATTGATTTTGGGAGGTTCGACAAACGATAGCGATATAAAACCTTTGCTAACGAATATTAACGATATTCCGATTTTTATATCAGCCTACACTATGCTTGATAACGGAATCAGCGATAGAACCAACGAAAACGAATATTTTTATTTTATGAATTTCTACGATAAAGAAGAATATTTGATAGAAAAAGTAAAAAAAGATTTAACTGTAGCAACTAACGGAGAATTAAAAATTATATCGCTTCATTTTGGTTTGGAATATACGACAGAACCCGAACCTTCGACTATGGAAATAGCAAGAAACTTAATCGAAAACGGAGTCGACATAATAATAGGACATCATCCGCATGTTCCGAGATGCGCCGAAATATACGAGGGAACTAACAATAAAGGAATAATAATATATTCTCTCGGAAATTTTATAGCAAATCATAAAGGAAGATACCCGCATTTGGATATAGGAACTATTTTATCTTTGGAAATAAAAGAAAATAAAGAAATCGATATAGAATTCACGCCTACTTATTACGCTTTTTTTAATCGAAATAACGAAAAAGAATTTATTATTAAACCGATAAAAGAAAATCCCGATATTTCTATGCCCGTTTTGGAAACAAATTATATTTATAGCGATTACGATACGAACGCCATAAAAAACGGTTATGAATTGATAAATCGACTTTACAGTCCGCTTACGAACGAAAAGGTAAAAAATTTATTCGTTCAAAGAATTGATAATTAAAAATTCATTTATTTCTTCTTTATCAAATAAATAAATTTATACCGCCCGTTTTTTCATTTTTTGGTAAATGTAAATATACATAGCCGTAGCCAATATAACTGAAACTATATCCGCTATAGGTTGCGCCCATACGATGCCGTTTATGCCGAATAATTTTGTTCCTATTATTATTGCGGGAAAAAACGCTATTCCTTGCCTACTTAACGAAAGAAATAAAGAAGGTATTGCTTTTCCCAATGCCTGAAAAGTAGACATAAATATAAATTGGAATCCTATAATCGGAGCAACCGAATAACAGGCTATTAAAAATTTAACTCCGTAATCTATTACTTCCTCGTTGTTAATAAATAATTTAACCGCTTGATTTGAAAATATAAAAGACAATATCAATAGAATACTTCCCGTTATAACGCTTACTAAACAAGAAAGTTTTATAGCCGCATTCATTCTCTTATGATTTTGGGCAGCGAAGTTATATCCTATAAAGGGCTGAATTCCCTGCCCCAAACCAATAAAAACTAGAACGACTAAAGTAAATAATCTTTGAGCGACTCCAAGTCCCGCAATCACATTATCTCCGAATCCCGCCGCATAATTATTTATAAGAATATTCGAAGCGCTCATAAGAATATTATTTATCGACACGGGAATTCCTATGGATAATACATTTTTTAATATATCTGGTTGCATAGAAAAATCTTTAAAATTTATAGATAAGAAAGATTTTTTTCCTAAAATATGCCAAATATAATAAAAGGTAGAACATGCATTTCCTATTATAGTAGCAAGAGCCGCTCCTGCAACTCCCATATTCATAGAAAGTATCATTATCGGGTCTAAAATTATATTCACAACCGTTCCTATCATCATACCTATCATAGCCTCTTTTGAAGCTCCTTCAGAACGAACTATTTGTCCCATAGCCATTTGACTAACTACGAAAGGCGCTCCGAATCCTACTATAGTTAAATAATCTTTGGCAAATTTATAAGTGTTTTCGCTCGCTCCCGATATTTTTAATATAAAAGGCATAAATATTAAAAATATAGCCATACTTATAAATCCAACTATAATGCTCGAATAAAATCCAAAAGAAGAAATTTTCTTTACTTTATCGTATTGTTTTGAGCCCAAATTTCTTGAAATATAAGAAGCGCCTCCAATACCGAAAATATTTCCGAAAGCCATAAGTAGCAAATAAATCGGCATAGTGAGAGAAACTGCCGCCACTTGATTCGGGTCGCCCGTTTGTCCTACAAAAAAAGTATCCACCATATTATAAAACACATTCACAAGCATGCCCAATATTGTTGGCATAGCCAAAGAAAATAAAGATTTATATACGGGATAATTTTCAAAAATATCTATTTTTTTATCTGTCATAATTTTTCCTCTTTTTTAAAAATAAAATAAATAATATAAAATAAAATAAACAATAAAATAGTTTCCAACAATTTGGAAAAATTTTTATAATGTATGCATTATATATTATAAAATAAAATATAGCAAGCGATATAATTTATTTTTATATAAATTATATTTTAATTATTTACATTATTTCCAAGTTCGCAAATAAATATTGCCGATATTACGAGTATTCCGCCAAGTATAAAATTAAAAGTTAATTTATCTTTCATAAATATTACTCCGCATAAAGCTCCCAAAAAAGCCTCCATATTTAATAGAATGCTCGTTTTATTTACGGAAACATATTTTTGAGAAACGGTTTGAAGCAAATATGCGATTCCCGAAGCCGCTATAGACAAATATAAAAAAGATATTATTATTTCGGTTGAAAGAATTTCAATATTTAAATGGGTTTTCGTTATAACTGCGAAAGATAAAGATATGATTCCCGATATTATCAACTGCCAAATAGCCATAAGTATTCCGTTTACATATTCTATTACGGCATCTATCAATATCAAATGAATGGCAAAAGCGACGGCGCATAAAAGAGCGAATAAATCTCCAATTTTAACATCGTTCAATCCGTTAGCTAAAGTAAGAAAATATAAACCGATTATAGTTATAATAGCCGCTATAAAAGACGATATATGCGGACGCTTTTTATATATAATCCAAACTAAAAAAGGAACGAATATAACATTTGAACCTGTAAAAAAAGCGACTTTTGAAGCGGTTATAAATTGAGCGCCCATAGTCTGAAGAAAGAAACCCAAAAATAAAGCTATTCCAACGGGAAGCGACAATAATATATCTTTTAATTTCGTTCTTTTAGTATATTTAAAAAATATTAAAGCTAAAAAAATTCCTCCGAGCAAATTTCTAAAACCAACCAAATAAAATGGCGGAACTTTTTCAACTACAACTTTTACCGCAACAAAACTGTATCCCCAAATTAAAGCCGTTAAGAAAATTCCAAGCGACCCCAATTTCTCCGAACGAATGCCTTTTGAGTCTCTATTATTTTTATTAGTCATTTAATTAGATTTTAATTTATTTTGAAACAATTTAATTATTTTATTATTGCCTCTTTCTTTCGCTATATTATATTCTCTTTCAAAACCTTTTTCGTCATAATAATTTAATAGTATGTCGCAAACTTCTATATGTCCAAACTCCGAAGCCAAAGACAAAGCCGTAAATCCTTTTGTAGTTTTATACTCTATCTGATTTTGAGCGCCATTTTTTAATAAATATTCAACGACATTCGCCTTGCCGTTGTCGGAAGCTATTATTAAAGCGGTTTCATTACTATTGCTTTTTTTGTTTATTATATTCGGAGATAATTTTAATATATATTTCACTATATCCAAATAACCTTTTGCGCATGCGAACATAAAAGCGTTCCATCCGTTAATATCTTGTTCTTCCAAAACTTTTATATTATCTTGAATCAAATATTTAACCGATTTTAAATTATCGTATATGATAGCCCACATTAAAGGAGTTATATTATTTGAACTTTTATTTTCCAACGAAACTCCCCTACTTCTCAATAATTCTATAATATCGATATTTCCCTGTATTATGGCATGAACCATAGCGCTTCTTCCTATACTGTCTATCGCTTTAATATCAGCTTTTTTATCTAAAAGTTTTTCCGCTATTTCCACTTTACCCAAAAAAGCGGCATACATCAAAGGAGTTTTATAATCGTCATCCGCTTTGTTTATATCGGCTTTATAATTTAGCAAAATATCGATTATCTCGTTGTTCGATATTTCAATCGCATAAATTAAAGGAGTTTTTCCTTCGTCCGATACTCCGTTTGGTGAAACTCCATTCATTAACAAATATTCTATTATATGTTTATGTCCCGCAGACGCAGCCATTGCCATCGCTTTAGGAGCTTCTTTTTTTGAATCGTAGAAAAAATATCTCACTATATCCAAAAATCCGTTATGAGCCGCCGAAATAAAAGCGCTTGAAAATACATTTTCTTTTTTATTTCCTAATTTTTGATGAATATAATGAACCAAAGATAAATTTCCGCTAATCGCCGCTATCGTTAAAGAATACCTTGGAATTTTTAATCGCCCTTTATTTATTATATATTCCACTATATCTATATTTCCGCTCGAGATTGCATAGGATAAAACTGTCTCTTCGTATATATCCTCGTCATCAAGTTTCGCTCCGTTATCTATTAAAAATTTCACCGCCTGAAAATCTGATTTCTGACAAGCATACATAAGAGGAGTCATACTTATATCGGTTTTAACATTTACATCCGCTTTATTTTCAACCAATATTTTTATTATATCGAAATAATCTTCCGAGCATGCATAATGCAAAGCAGTTTCGCTATTTACATTACTTAAATTGACATCCGCTCCTCTCTCTATCAATAATTTTACTATATCCAAATGTCCGCTTGCAGAAGCGTTCATTAACGGAGTTATAAATAATTTGTCTTCTTTATTTATATCCGCTCCTGCATCCAAAAGAATTTTCACTATTTCTTTATGTCCCAATTTAGCCGCATTAGTAAGAGGAGTAAGTCCTAACACATTGGGTAAATTGATATCTATATTTTTATTGTTTAACAATATTTTTACTACGGATATTTTATTATTTGCCGCCGCTTCATGAAGCTCTATCTCTATCTCTCTCATATTATTTCCTTTTTTATTTTATTTAATCGTTAAAATGTTAAAATATAGTAAATTAAAAATTAAAACAAAATCATACTTTTATTATATAGTATTTATTATAAAACTTCAAATTTAAAATACTTAAATTAAATAAAATTATATAAAAAATTATCTATATTACAATTTATTTAAATACAAAATATACGGAAGCTATGGCGCAATATATCGCAGTCCCCGCTATATCGCATATAGAAGTGAGAACAGGCGCTCCGCTTATAGCCGGGTCCAATTTAAATTTCGTCAATATAAACGGCAAAGTAATTCCTATTATGCTTCCTATAAAAACTATACTAAACATAGAAAGAGCGACTATATAGGCTATTTCCTCTCCTCCTCTTATTATTCCCAAAATATAACCTCCAAAAGCCATACTTAAACCCAAAATCGAAGCTACAAGCGTCTCTTTTGAAAGCATATAAAACCAATCTTTTAATGTCACATCTCCTACAGCCAAAGAACGAATAACCAAAGTCGCCGATTGACTTCCCGCATTTCCTCCGCTTCCTATTAACAAAGGCAAAAATACCACTAATATTATATGTTTTTGTATCGTGCCTTGAAAAGCGCTTATTATTCCGCCCGAAAATAAATTTACGAAAACCAAAGCCATAAGCCATAATATTCTTTTTTTATATATGGTAAATATTGGAGTTATTTTTAAATTATCGTCAAACTGATTTATTCCTGCCATTCTGTGAAAATCCTCGCTGTATTCTTCTTCCGCCACATCGAATACATCGTCTATAGTTACGATTCCTATCATCGAATGCCTGTCGTCTATAACTGCCAAAGAATGCAAATTATATTTTTTTATTATATTAACCGCCTCCTCTCTCTCTTCGTAAGCGGATATATAAGGACAATTATTGGTTATATCGGATATTAAAGTATTTTTGTCGGTAAAAAATAATTTTCTTATGGCTATAGAACCTATTAAAGTTCTTTTTCCATCCAAAACATATATTGTGGTATAAGTTTCGGATTCTTCAATGTTGCTTCTTATATATTCAAAAGACTCTTCCACAGTCCAATCGGGTTTTATGGAAATATATTGAGGTGTCATCATTCTTCCTACGCTTCCTTCGGGATACGCCAAAAGCCAAGAAGCAATCTCCCTCTCTTCGCTTCCTAACAATTTTAATATTTTTTGAGACATATCTTCAGGAATAGATTCCAAAAAAGATGTTCTGTCGTCAGGGTCGATATTTTCAAGCAATTCGGCTATATCGTTTTGAGACATATTTTCTATAATTTTTTGTTGGTCTATAACAGCCAATTCGGGGAAAACTTTAAAATAATATTCTTTCGGAAGTATGCTGAATATTTTATATTTATATTCGGATTTTAAAGATGTTATTAAGTCGGCGGTTTCGACTTCCTGCCACAATATCAATATATCGCCTATTTCGTCCCACTCTTCTTCTTCAATAAGTTCTTCCATTTCGGGCTTTAAAAGTTCTTTAAGCATATTGCACCAACTAAACGATTTTTTGAAGTATATATTAAAGTTTTATATAAATCAATACTGACATTAGCTTTTTACAATATACGCAATAAATTTTAAATTATATTTGTTGATAATTTTTATTGATTAAAATATAATAAAACATAACATTTAAAATATATAAAAAATATATATAAATAATCGGAGGAAAAAATGAGCGTATATGATTATGTAGTAAAAGATAAAAACGGAAAAAACATTAAATTAAGCAAATACGAGGGAAATGTTTTATTAATCGTAAACACGGCGACAAAATGCGGTTTCACGAAACAGTATCCCGCATTGCAGGAATTATACAAAAAATATAAAAAAGAAGGTTTTGAAATTTTAGATTTTCCCTGCAATCAATTCGGCGGACAAGCTAAAGAACCTATAGAAGAAATATCAAAAATAAGGGAAGAAAATTACGGAGTCAAATTCAAATTATTTGACAAAATAAAAGTCAACGGCAAGGAAGCCGAACCTTTATATCAATATTTAAAAAGCGAAAAACCTACAGAAGAAGGCGTTGAAAAAATCAGGTGGAATTTTACAAAATTTTTAATAGACAGAAAAGGAAACATCGCGGCAAGATTCGACTCTAGAGTCAAACCGGAAGAGATAGACGAAATTATAGAAAAATTATTAAAAAAATAGTTATTATAAAAAACAAGATAAAAAAACAGGACGAAAAACATGAACGATATAAAAATAGAAATATGTGTAGATTCTGTAGAATCATGCATAAACGCAGAAAAAGGCGGAGCTAATAGAGTTGAACTTTGCGGAAATTTATTCGAAGGCGGAATTACTCCGAGTTTCGGAATATTGGAACTTGCAAAAGAGAAAATAAATATTCCTATATATGTTATGGTTAGACCTCGAGGCGGAGATTTTCTTTACAGCGAAACGGAATTTGAAGTTATGAAAAGAGAAATCAAGACTTTGAAATCTCTCAATATAGACGGAATAGTTTTTGGAATTTTAACTAAAGACGGTAAAGTCGATAAAAAACGATGCTCCGAGTTATTGGATATATGGGGAAGCGATAAAGCCGTTTTTCACAGAGCTTTGGATGTTTCAAAAAATATATTCGAATCGGTTGAAGATATTATTTCGATTGGCGGTTTTGAGAGAATATTGACTTCCGGCGGCGAAGCTAATGTTATGAGCGCAATTTATAATTTAAAAGAAATGGTAAAAAGATATGACGATAAAATAACTATCATGCCCGGCGGCGGAATAAATACGGACAATATAGAGTATATAAAAGAAAATACGGGAGCGAAAGAATATCATATGGCGGCGAATAAAAATATCGACAGTTTTATGGAATATAGAAACGAAAATGTATTTATGGGAGGAGCTTTGAGACTTCCCGAATTCAGTTTGAAAATCACGGATGAAAATAAAGTTAAAGAAATAATTTCCAAAATATGAATAAAAAAGAATTAATAGACGGTTTAAAATATTCTTTTCCAATAACCGTCCCCGTTCTTATAGGCTATTTATTTCTCTCTATAGCTTATGGAATATTAATGAAATCGAAAGGATTCGACACTTGGCTTGCGTTATTTATGAGTTTGGTAGCGTATTGCGGAAGCATGCAATATATTGCGGCAAATTATTTATTTTTAGCGCCTTTCAATCCAATATACGCCTTTATATTGACTTTAACCGTAAATGCAAGAATGAGTTTTGAAGGAATATCGATGGTGAGCAAATATAAGAAAACGGGAATACTAAAACCTTTTTTAATATTTCTTATGACGGATGAAACTTTTTCGATTCTTTACAGCGCAAAAATACCAGAAAATGTAAACAGAAAATATTTTTTATTCTTCGTTTCTTTTTTAAATTATTCGTATTGGGCTATAGGAACTTTATTGGGTTGTATGCTTGGAGAATATATAAAGTTTAATACCAAAGGTTTGGATTTCGTATTAACGGCGTTATTTGTGGTAATATTTACAGAACAATGGACAAAAAATAAAGGACGAAAAGCCTCTATAATCGGTTTGATATGTTCTGTTCCAATACTAATATTCAAAACCAATACTTTTATAATTCTTGCTATGGTTTTAATATTTGCGGTTATAACGATTATATATAATATAGAAAAATACAATAAATCTAGAGAAAAAAATGACTGAAAAAGAATTATTAATGACGGCTTTAATTATAGCGGCGGCAACTTTAATTATAAGATTTCTGCCTTTTATAATAATAAGAAATTCTATAGCCGAAAGAAGATATATAAAATTTTTAGGCAATATGATGCCCTACTCTATGATAGCCTTGCTCGTTATTTATTGTTTGAAAGATGTTAATTTAATAAAATATCCTTACGGAATTCCCGAATTAATTTCCATAGCGATTATAATTGTTTTGCATATTTTAAAAAGAAATGTTTTAATTAGCATTGGAGTGGGAACTGTAATTTATATGTTTTTGGTTCAAG
>CAZRYV010000014.1:0-7169 GCA_964604385.1 uncultured Brachyspira sp. | reverse complement strand
AATTTTATTATTTGGAGCGATGATGGGATTATACGAATATTTATCTTCGGGATTCGGGAAAGCTGAAAATTTAAATTGCGCCGAAAAAATATTATACGGAGCAAACGAAATATACGACTTGGGAATAGACAAAAACGATTTAAAATTAGCGGCTGGATTCGGTGGCGGAATGGGAGTAGGAATTACCTGCGGAATAATAACTGGCAGCATAATGGCATTTTCCAAAGCTTTTATAATAGACAAAGGACATGAAAGTTCTTTTTTAAAAGAAATAGAATTGGAATTTATAACGAGATTTCAAGAAAAAGTTGGAGAGACTAATTGCATTCCTTTGGTTGAAAAATACAGAAACCCGATTAACGGATGCGATTATATACTTTTAGAAGCATGCAAAATATTTGACGATATCATGAATAGGTATTATAAAAAATAATATTTTAACTTAAATTTTATTTTCTTTAATTATAATTATTTATTTAATCTAGTTATTTAATCCAATCTCGTTTAATCTAGTTTTATAAATATTCTCGTATAAATGATTCGTAATTTTGTCATGTTCTTCTTTATCTTTAATTTTTTTCGTTGTCATTATTTTCATTTTCATTTTGCTCGCTTTTTTATCTTTGTCAATAAAAGGCATATCATAATCGTATTCTGCAAGTATAAAACCATGACGCAAATACCAATCTATACGCTTTTTTGCAATTTCATTTAAATCGTAAGGTTCTACCTCTATAACCATTAACTTATTTTTTAAGGAATCGAGTATTTGAATTAAAATTTGCGAACCGTAATTTTTTCCTCTAAATTTTTTATCTATAGCCAAATATTCGATAAAATTAAAATATTCCAAATCCCAAATAATGATAATCCCAATCGGAACATTGCCGTCAAGTAAAGAATAAAAATTATATTTCTTATTTTCCTTATTTTCTAAAATTGCATCAAAATCCCATCTCTCTTCTATCGGAAAAGCTTCGTCATATAATTTTTTTGCAAAATCCTTATATTGTAAATTATCTTTAATTTCTAAAAATTTTATCATAAAATCCCATCCAAAATATATTCTATTATTTAGTATTTAGTCCGATTATATACTATTTTTAAAATAAAGTAAATGATTTAACGACTTTTGAAAATAAACGGTTAAAAGCTTTTATATTTTTTGATTTTTAAGTTATATTTTTGTATTTTCTATTGGCGGATTTATTTTATTTCTTTTTCATTATAAGCGGTAAATAATCAAAAAACGAATATATGGTTATTAAAGTCACTATAAGCAAACTGTAATAAATTATCACATCGAAAGGCAAAAATGTAATCGAAGTAAATTTTAAAACTTTTATAAAAAATATTATTATAACGGCGCAAGCTCTCGAAGCGGTTTTTAATTTTCCGCTGAATTTTGCAGCGACTGCGAATCCTCTCAAACCTCCGAGTATTCTTATAAACATAGAAAACATATCCCTATAAAGCGAAATTATAAACATCCATATCGGCATAGAACCTTCGTATAAAAATATCGTAAACATAGTAATATGAAAAACGGTGTCGGCAAAAGGGTCGAGAACCTTACCAAAATCGCTAACCAAATTAAATTTTCGGGCGGCTATTCCGTCCAAAGCGTCCGTAATTTCAAGTATAATCAAAAATATGAGAGCCAATATAGAAGTTATAAACGAATTATAAAAATAAAGAAATATTACCAAAGGAGACAAAACGATTCTGCTTACGCTTAATAAATTTGGAATTTGACTTTTCATAATTACTCACTTAATTTTTTGTAAATGAATTATCTTAAATAAATTATAACAGAATATTCTTAATTTGTCAAAAATATTTTTTCTTATTTTTTATTAATTAAATTTTAATTTTATATTTTTATTTGCCACTATTTACAATTTTTATCTTTCGGTTTTATCTGTAGTATTTTCCAAAATATTTTCCAATTCTTCGGTTATTTCGGTAATATTGTCGTTATATTCCCTAAACCATCCGCCGTTCATTAAAGTATCCCAAATATTAAATGTCAAATTTTCAATATTTTTAGTTTCAATATCGATTAATTTCGTATTTGAAAAATCAACGATAAATTTGTCGTATTCCAAATAAAAATTAATATCGAAACATAACGATTTTTTATTTATAATATTATCCGAAGTGAAAAACAAATACATTAAACCGCTATCAAAAATTTTATAATCCTCTTCGTTTTGAGATTTAAGTTTTATCCATTCTATAATCGCTTTCCTTAAATCGTCTCCTTTCAGTTTTGAAGAGATAAATATTCTCTGTTCGGCAAATACAAATACATAAAAAATTAAAAATATCAAAATTACTTTTTTAACCATAAAAATACGATATAATAATTTAATCAAAAAATCAATTATTATTTTTCTTTTTTTACATTTCTATGTTATTATTATATAATAATTTATAAGGCTATACTATGAAAATAACTTTAGACACCGCCATATCCGCATTGCTTGATGCTTTCGACAGAGAATTCGGAGTTTCGCTTGGAATATATAAAGGAGCTTACAAATCGGACGATATTAAACTTTTTGAAATAGCCGACCCGAGAAAAAATCCTAAATCATTTATCGTAATAGATAAAGACACCAGCGTAGAAACTGTAGAATCTATGTTTAAAAAAGTTTTTGGAATAAGAGTGCAAGTAAAAGACAAAAACGGAAACGCTATGAGACAGGAAATGACTTTAGGCGGCGAGAGAATATTATCCAAAAATAGCGATGAAGAAAGAAATATAAAATTAATCGATTTAACGGACGATGCGGACAATAACGGCGAAAAAGAAAATAAAATTACGGAAATAAAAGAAAATAAAAAAATCAAACAAAATAAAAAATATTTCTTAAAACCGAAAATCGTTAAACATAGCGTGGAAGATAAAATAAAAGAAATTGACGGATATTATTTAAGATTCCAAAGAACCGAAAGATATAAATCTATGGTTAATCTTTTATCTTGCATCGAAGAAGCTAAACTTTCTTATCCCGAATCGAAAGAAATTTTAGAACATATAGAAAATATAAAAAATAAATCGGTTTCTATATCGCGTTTAAGCGTAAAAAAAAGAAGATTTGCAATACTGATTCTTATAATAATAACTTCCGTTTTGCTTTTTATTAGCGCAGTAATATGCGGATTCAATTTATATAAAAAAATTAAACAGGATAAAGAAGTCGACAGTATAGTTAAGGAAATAGACAATTTGAGAATGAGAAAAGGAACTTTAATAGAAAACGGAAATTTGGCGGAAGCGAACGCTATAGACGAAAGCATAAATTCAAAATCTGAACGATTAAATATTATAAGAAATACAAAAATATTTTCGATAACCTATTATTTTATTTCCGCCGCTTTTATCATGATTATAATAGTCGCCATATTTATAGTAAGGCTCGGTAAATTTAATATAACTTCGATACGATTTGAAAAAGAAACATAATTTTTAAGAATTCTTTTTATATAAATTTTCGTTATTCAATTCGCTTTGTGCATGTATTCTTAAATATTCCTGAACAAATTCCAAATCTTCTTTCGTGTCTATTCCATGAATAAATTGATTGGTTTCCAAAACTTTAATTTTCATTCCGTTATAAAGCCATCTTAACTGTTCGAGTTTTTCTATTTTCTCATAATCGCATTCTTTAAGTTTTTCTATTTTCAATAAAATATTTTTCCTGAAAGCGTAAACTCCAATATGTTTATAATATTTCACTTCGATATCGTTGTCGAATCTTTTATAGGGAATAGTCGCTCTCGAAAAATACATCGCATAATCGTTTGCATCGCATACCACTTTAACGGCGCTTTCGTCTTTTATTAAATGACTATTATCTTCGATTTTTAATTTTACGGTGGCTATATCGACTTTTTCGTCTTCGAAATATTTTATAAGCGGAGAAAGAATCTCTCCGTTGATTAAAGGCTCGTCTCCCTGAACATTTATAATTATATCGCAGTCGATATTTTTTGCAGCCTCCGTTATTCTCGAAGTTCCCGAAGCATGTTTTTTTGAAGTCATAACCGCTTTTGCATTATTTTTTAAACATATATCCATTATCTCTTTTGAATCTGTAGCTATTATTACATCGTCTATTTCTGAAACTGATTTTACATTATCGTAAACCGCTATTATTATAGGTTTACCCAATAATTCGTAAGTTAATTTTTTAGGAAATCTTGTAGAATCGTATCTTGCAGGTATTATCGCCACGGTTTTAGGCATAATTATTTTCCCTCCATTATATCTTTTGCCATAGTAAGCAATTTGTTTTTAAACTCTTCTTCGTTATTAGATTCCAAAAGCAAAACCGTATACATGCTTAATCTTGAAACTTTAGTCAATATCGACAATAGATTAAGATATTTTTCACTTTTCCCGATTGGAGTTAAAAACATAGCGAGTAAATGAACGGGTTTTTTATCCAAAGCGTAATAATTAAGTCCTTCTTTTGAAATTGCAAATATTAATTTGTCCTCTTCGACTTCGCTCGTTCTAACATGCGGAAAAGCCACGCCATATCCCAAACCGCTCGTTATTATGTCTTCTTTTTTATACATGAAATTTATCGTTTTATCGATATTTATTTTCAAGCCTTTTGCCTCCGCATAAATGAGCATTTCGCTTATAGCCTCTTCCTTATTAGTCGCTTTTAAATTAAGTAAAATATAAGAATTTTCTATTATATTAGCCACTTCTTTTAATGAAATCATTTTATAACCTTCTGTTTATTTATTGTCCTTTTAATTAAATTTTAGCGTTTCATATCTCTGTATTAAAATTATTTTTTAAATATTCTTTCATAGTATATTTTTTCTGTATAATCTCCAAAGTTATATTAAGCGGATATATAGTGTCATGATTTTTAAAACTTATTCCTATGGATTCGTCATCCAAATCTATTCGGCGAGAAAGTTCCCAATTGCCTTTAAAATGAGATTTTATAACTTCGCCTATATAAGTGCTTATTGAAAATATAAAATTTCTGTTATTATCATGTTCCAATACCAAGTGCATTTTTTCGTTAAAAAATTTATCAATTTCCGAGAAACTTTTTAAAGTGTAATCTATATGATAGCCCTCTCGAATCAAAAAATTGCTTATCCAATAGGAGCTTCTTAAAAGTTCTTCTTGAGGTAAAATATATTTTGACATTTATATATCCTTTAACAATATATATTAAATCTTTTTTATAATAAGTCAAATTTAAAATATATATAATGTTTATAATTTTTTCCGAAAAATAATTAATAAAATTATATCAAAATTATAGTCGGGATATTACAGGTGATTGACGATTCATATTCTAAATTTTCCGAATATATGGAAAATAAAATTAACTTTGAATTTTTTTCAAACATACCGGGATACGATAAGGATTATAAAGCTCAAAGGGAATCAATATTAAAATTAATAAAAACTTCCAACAATAACGAGGCTTTTTTGGATTATATTTCCTATACTTATACGATTTTAAAAAGCGATATCATAAAACAAATTATATCTTTATCTTGGGAAAAACCAAACGGTATGAAAGACAGTTTTATTAATGATGATAAATTTAACCTTAATCAAAATCAGCTTATAAATTATATATCCATACTTTTGGTAGTAAGAGATATAATGCATACGAGTTATATAGCATCTCTTCCGATATATAACGAATATAAATATAATCAAAAGGAATTTTACGATAAAGCCAAAGAGATGATAGAAAATTCCGTAGACAATATTTCTACTTTATGCAATATCAATCCTATATTTATAGCAATAGCGGCAAAGAGCATATTGCCTTTTTCTATAAAAAATGACGAATTGTCGACTTCTTCAAAATTAACTGCGATTTTATTTAATATATCGAGAATAATGGCATCTTATCCTTATTCCGAAAACAACGATAATAAAAATACGCAACCAATATTTTTAAGCGCAATTTATAATTTGGCAAATAACGCTTCTTTTTTGGGGCTTGATTATAAAATGGTTAAAGAATTATACGATAAAGTAAAATGCGGGGAAATATGTTGGAAAAATTAACGAAATACAATATAAATTTTATAGTGGCGGCAATATCGTCTTTAATTATAATTTCGATGTCGGCTTATATGATATTAAATCTAAACACTCTGATAATAAAAATTTTAATATTTATGGAATTTATATGCTCTTTTTACTTTGTCGCCGTATTTTTTTATAAAATCTCAAAATATTCGAGAATGGAATTATTCTTTTATTTAATAACTTTTTTAATTCCATTTATAATGTCTATACTTGGAATATTTTACGCTTTAAACTTTTTTTCTTTAAACAGAATATTCTTAAAAGAAAATATAATCTCTTCTTTTCTTACGAGAGGCTATCATTTTCTTTTTATATTTTATATAACGCATATAATATATTTCTTTTATTTGTTTGTTTTGGAAAATAAAAAAAGTTTTTATTCGAGCATATCTTCCCATTTTATTATAATAATATCTACCGTTATGGCTTTAATAATAATTATAATTTATGCAGTTCTTAATTGGGTATTCGACAACAATATAATCAAATCTTATGAAAACAAAAAAAACGAAATTATATACGAAGCGGAAACAACTTTTTACGGAGAATATAATACTGAAGATTTTGAATACGAAAGTTTTGCAAAAGCTCTTAATATAGCCATGCTTTATTACGATAACGAATTAAAATATCAATCGGACGAATGGGAAGATTTTGCAAAAAAACATTTATTGTTTGAAACGGCGATTATTCAAGGAAACGGATTTTTTATTATGATAAGCGGAAGGGAATTTATTTATCCTTTTTATATGTTTATACTGATTTATCTTATAGTTAATTCCACCATTCTGACATGCTCGATAATATTCTTTAAAATATTTTTGGAGAAAAAATTTAACGCTTATATAGACATAATAATCAAAGGTTTTGAAGAAGATAATTATATATACGCCATAGACACCGACAATATGGACGAAACGGAAATTAAAATTCTCGCCGAATTATACAATAAAAAATTGCTTACTTATAAATATAGGGAAAGATATATAAAGATGTTTACAAAATAGCTTTATAATCTTTAAATCATTTATAAAATATCTTTTTGAAATAGAATTAAAAAATATAATATTTGATTATT
>CAZRYV010000013.1:1362-20721 GCA_964604385.1 uncultured Brachyspira sp. | reverse complement strand
ACAATATAAAGAATATAAACTAAAACGAATAAAGAAGCTATTCCTAATCCATACATTATTAATTGAAAAATGGTAATACTATCAAAAAATTTCGCTATCAAATTAAGTCTCTCGTCCATAGAAACCTTTGGAGCTATATAAGTATCTTTATCGGGGTCAAACATTCTCAATTTAATCGGTTCGGTTTCTTCTATAATAGCGCAATATTCGTCGCTTAATTTTACCGTAAGAGTCACGCTTTCATCCGTAATCGCTTTTTCTAAAATTTCTCCAGGAACCAAAGATTTTGAATAAGCGTCTTTTTTGCCTTTGGATTCTATATAAATCATATTTTCTTCAAAAAGATTGGAATTTATGCTAACCACAACCATATCGCCTATTTTAACTTCGTTTATCGGAGTTCCGCTCACGGGAGACACTACCAAAGAAGCGTTTATTATTTGATATTTGTCTGCAATATCTTCCTCTTCTTCGATGACTTCGTATTCCGCATTTGAAAAGAAATTATATAAACTCAAATCCACTCTTTTATTTCTTATATCGTCTTTGGTATTTTCCATAAATAATTGAAAATCGCTTACGGGATAAACGCTATAAATAACATCGTATATTCCAATATTGAAATCCATAGACATATTTAAAGTGTCGGCGAATATGTCTATTACAGGAATTACATCGCTTTTAAACAAATAACTTATTATGCTATATCTGATAACTCTGTCTTTTAATATTTTATTTATATCTTCTTTTAACTTTTCGTTTGGAACGATTAAATTATTTTCGGTAGAAACTGCAAATTCAATATGTTTGTATAATTCCTTTAAATCGCAGGTATTATTAAGAAGATTAAAAAAGTCGTAATTATTTGAAACCATGATTTTTGTGTCAATCAATTTCAAATTATCTTTATCTATAAAAAACATTAAATAAATGTAATAGTCCATATCGGGATATTCGGCGAGTAATCTGACAGCTACGCATCCGTTTTCCGCCACAGCAACTTCTTCTTGAATCATATACCTACCTTATTTGCATTTACTCAAAATTATAACATAAATAGCTTATTATTCAAGCGTAAAAAATGAATTTTAAAATAATGTCTTGATAATAGTATCGTATAAATTTTAATTCTCAATAATAAATTTACATTAATTACAAAATATATTTGACTATTTTTTATAATTAGTATAAAATAGTCAATTAATAATAATTTATAAAAACAAACTACAATATTTAATTTAAAATAAATGAAAAAATTATTAAAAAAATACAAAATCAAAAGTAAAAAAATTAAAATAATTATTTTCTCTATAATTATATTTGCAATATTATTTTCTTTATATATGTTTAAAACTTCAAAAACATTGAAAGTAAGATATATTAATTTGGAATTCGAAGATTTGCCGAAAAGTTTTGACAATACAAAAGTAGCTTTGGCTGCGGATATTCATTCGGGGCTTTATGTTCCGTTATCTTATATAAAAAAAATGTCCGATACGATAATAACCAATAAACCCGACATTATATTATTTATCGGAGATTATATTTATAGCGCTCCTCGTTGGTTTAATTATTATAATAAAAAAAATATTCTTAAATTTAATAACGGAATAAAAGATTTAAACGCTCCGCTTGGAAAATATGCGGTTATGGGAAATCATGATAATCATGAAAGTAAAATCGATATTTCAAACGCTCTTTATTCGAATAATTTTAAAATGCTCGATAATAATATAATATTCATAACCAATGAAAACAAAGAATATATTTCAATAGGCGGCGTAGGAGATTTTTTAACGGACGAAGTTTTATTCGATTTAGCTACAAAAAATGTTAAAACAAACGACTTTCACATATTGTTGTCGCATGAACCTGCCGTTCCTTTGGCTATATCTCGAAAAGAAGGATATAATAAATTTATAGATTTTTTTGTTTGCGGGCATACGCATGGACTTCAGATAAGTTTTATTCCGATGTCTTTTATAGAAAGATTAAATAAAAATCGAAATCATCCTCTAACCTATATATACGGAAATATGAAAAGCGATAATACAAAAATTTATATAACTTCCGGAGTCGGAGTAGTCTTGCTTCCTTTTAGATTATTCGCATATCCCGAAATTGTCATTGCAACTTTAAAAACTAAAAAATAATTAATAAAGCGAATTTTTAATTTACCGACAATTTAATAAATGAAAATTATGGAGTAATAATATGATTCGTTCTTTATGGACGGCGGCAAGCGGTATGAACGGCATGCAATTTAAAACCGACACTATTGCCAATAACCTTGCCAATGTTAACACTATAGGATTTAAAAAAGTTCGAGCGGATTTTGAAGATTTAATATATCAAAATTTAAAAATGCAGGGAACTCCCGCAACCGAAGACACGGTGGTTCCTGTAGGACTTCAAACAGGACTCGGAGTAAAAAGCGCTGCAACTCAAAAGATGTTCGACCAAGGTTCGCTTCAGGCAACGGGAAATAAATTGGATGTGGCTTTGGAAGGCGAAGGTTTCTTTCAAGTATTAATGCCAGACGGAACGGTTTCATATACTAGAGACGGTTCATTTAAAGTGGATTCAAACGGGCAGCTTGTAACTTCCAACGGTTATAGATTAGCGCCAGAAATAATTTTTCCTCAAAATTTTTTGCTTGAAAAAATCAATATATCTAGAGAAGGAGTAGTTTCGGTTACTATAGGAGACGAAAACGACCCCGTAGAATTAGGAAATATAACCTTGCATAGATTTATAAATCAAGCGGGACTACTTTCTATAGGCGACAATTTATATAAGGAAACGATAGCTAGCGGTCCAGCATTCGAAGGAGAAGCCGGAGCTAACGGTTTTCCAAGAATACATCAAGGTTTTGTAGAAATGTCAAATGTAAAAGTGGTTGACGAAATGGTAGATATGATAGTGGCGCAAAGAGCTTATGAAATGAATTCAAAAGCCGTTCAAACGAGTGACAATCTGCTAGCAACGGTAGTTAATCTAAAAAGATAATAATTTAATTTTACAAAAAATTAAAAATTAATAAAATAATGGAAAGAGGTATTTTTAAAATATCTCTTTTCTATATATTTCTCCGTATGAAATTTGATTTTTCACATAAAGCAAATTCAACATTCTGTATTCTCTTTTAATATTTTTTGCATAGGCTTCTCCCTTTTTATTATAATCGTTTCCCGCATTATAATATCTTAGAGAATTTTCAATATTTCCTTTGAATATTTTAAGCAGTTTATTGATAAATCTCACTCCAATGATTATATTATCTCTTTTATTATATCGATTTAATGTTGGGTCGACATCCCTATTCGCTATCGGAGTTATTTGACAATATCCGTAAGCGTTTTTTCTAGATAAAGCCGTAGGAACAAAATCGCTTTCCACTTTAATTAAAGAAACCATCAAAAGCGGGTCGACATTATAATTTAAACAAATATCAAAAATATCTTTTATGAGCCAAAAATCTTGATTATAATGATTAGCCACATTTCCTATAAGAACAGCCCAATCGTTTGAAGAAGAATAATCTTTGATATTAAAATCATGCGTTTCTAAACTAAAATCTCCGAATAAAAAAATTATTAATATAGCTACTCTCTTCATAAACCTACCCCTTTTATTGTCATTTTATTTTTTATTATAATATATAATAATTAATATATAATAATTACTTATATTTTAATCGATAATAAATAAAACGAATTTTTTCATCGAATTTTCATTGAATGCTTAAATTATACAATATTATAATAATAAAGCAAGTAATTTTTTAATAAAATTTTATTCAAGTAAACATAATAATATGCAAAAATGATTAAAAATTTTTTTACTTTACATAATATTTTTTGACAAAAAACTTTTATAATGTATAATAATTATTATTTTAAATTTTTACTCTAAACGGAAATAAAAATGATAAAAAAAATACTTTCCGAACTTGAAAGCGAAGATAAAAATAAAAGACTGCATGCTCTAGAAAAATTGTTAGAAGAAGAATTGTCAGAAACGGTTTTGGATGCGGATAGAATTTTGATTATAAAAGCGTTAAAACCTCATATATTGGATTGGGACGAGGATGTAAGAGCAAAAGTTTCTTCGGCGCTAAAATTATATACGGAGCAATGATTATGGGGAGAATAATATCTTTTTCAAGCGGGAAAGGAGGAGCGGGCAAAACTATATGTTCCGTTAATTTCGCCACCGAACTCGTTTCAAGAGGCTATAAAGTGTTGGTATTCGATATAGACATTAACTGTTCGAATGTCTTTATATTACTGCATGTAAAACCAGAATCAAAATTGCAGGAATATTTCGAAGGAAATTCCACCTTAAAAGATTGCGTCATAAAAAGCGAGTTTAATATAGATGTTATAAGCGCGGGAATCAATATTCAGAGATTCGTGCAATTTGAAAACGATTTTAATTTATCCGCTTTGGCGAGAGATTTAAAAGAATTATCCTCCGAATACGATTATGTTTTAATAGATTATGCGGCGGGAATAACTCAAGCTATGATGAAATTCTACGAAATGTCGGATGATATTATATTAATAGCAAATCCAGAAATAACATCATTAACCGACCTTTATAGATTAATGAAAATGATGTTTGTCAATAAAATATCCGACAAAATGTATTTGATAGTAAACAAAGTAAAAAATATCGATTGGGCTATAAATCTATACAAAGAAGTTAAAAAAGTATCCGATAAATTTTCTTTGAATATAAATTTGGTGTTATTAGGACCGATTTTATTTGACGAAGAAAAAGTTATGGTATCGATTCAAAAAAGAACTCCTCTAATATTATTATATCCGAAAACTCCGATTAAAGGCGGTTTTTCTTTAGCCGTTACGAGATATTTATACGATTTGGGGCTTCTCAACGATGAAAATGCAAGAGAAAAATCTTTCACCGATTTTTTCTAATCATTATTTTTACAAATTTAATGCTATTTTAGGGTCGGTGTATTCAAGTCCGAACGCGTCCGCCACTCCCTTGAAAGTGCATTTGCCGTTATAAGTATTTAATCCCGTGAGCATAGTGTTATTAGTTTTGCATATATTTTCAAGTCCCTCATTTGCAAGCATTATTCCGTAATGAGTCGTGGAATTAGTCAACGCTATAGTGGAAGTTCTAGGAACGGCTCCGGGCATATTTGCAACGCAATAATGAACCACATCGTCTATGATATATATAGGGTCATCATGAGTAGTGGCATGCGAAGTTTCAAAACATCCGCCTTGGTCTATGGCTACATCGACTATCACGCAACCTTTTTTCATCATTTTTAAATGCTCTTTTCTTAAAAGTTTAGGAGCTTTTGCGCCGGGTATTAAAACGCTTCCTATAATTACATCTGCGGTTTTATACAAGCTTTCTAATGTGGAAGGAGCGCTGAAATAAGTATTTATTCTCATATTAAATATTTGGTCTATATAAGATAATCTAGCTATATTAACATCCGTTATTGACACATTGGCTCCAAAACCCATCGCAATTTGAGCGGCGTTTAATCCAACGACTCCGGCTCCAAGTATTACCACATTCGCTTTTTGAACTCCGGGAACTCCGCCCAATAAAACTCCTTCTCCGCCGAATTTCTTTTCCAAATATTTGGACGCTTCTTGAATCGACAATCTTCCAGCAATGCAACTCATAGGGGCAAGGCATGGCAATTGATTAAATTCGTCTCGCATCGTTTCATAAGCTATAGATTTAATTTTCTTTTTTAAAAGCATTTCCGTTAGCGGTTTATCTGCGGCTAAATGCAAATAAGTATATAATATTTGATTTTCCCTAAAATAATTATACTCTTCTTCTATAGGTTCTTTTACCTTTACTATCATATCCGCCGTTTCGAATAATCTCTTTTTGTCGGATATTTCCGCTCCCGATTTTTTGTATTCTTCGTCAGTAAATCCCGAACCTTCTCCCGCTCCTTTTTCAATTATAACCTTATGTTTATTTCCAACATAATCGGCTACATTGGAAGGCGTTAAACCAACACGATACTCTTGATTTTTAATCTCTTTAGGACAGCCTATAATCATAAAAACTCCTTAATCTTAATATACAATATCTATTTAATTATCCCTACGGTTAATATCCTTCCGACTTGTTCGCCATCTCTTCTGTATGAATAAAATATTTCATTATAACTATTTAAATTTGACACTTCAATATTTTCTTCTAAAAGTCCGCTTTCAATCATTTGCAAAACCGCTTCCATAGAATTATCGACATGCCATTTTCCGTTTATAATTCTTTTTGCCATAAAATAATTTGCAACTTCCTCCCCTACTTCATAATCTTTTTCAAATATATGCGCTCCTATATAGGCATACATCGTCCTTTTGTCAATATTATATTCTTGTTTCATTAATTCTATAGTTTTAGGAATTATTTTCTTTACCGTTCCGCGCCAACCCGAATGAATAGCCGCCATAGATTTGCTTTCTTTACAATATAAAATCACGGGAAGACAATCCGCAGTTTGAATAACCAAAGGAACATTTTTTACATTCGTAATTAAAGCGTCCGTTTCTTTAACGGGATTTTCTTTATTATAAAAGACTTTATTGCTTTCGTCTATTTTTACTATATTGTCTCTATGAACCTGCTGCATAAAAACGGCTTTTTTTATATCCAAATTAATTTCTTTAAAAAAATCAATTTCAAGTTTTTGTCTATATTTTTTTGTAATATCCGAAGCTTTTATACCATGCCCTTTAGACAAAGTAGCTATAAATATTTCTTTGTTTTCGTTATTGGACGGGAAAAAAATATTATTCATTATTTACTTTTTTCCTAAATTTAAGCTCTCTTTCCAATCTTTTTACTTTTTCCGTTAGCTGTTTATTTTCTTTGCTTGAACTTTCCATAATGCTTTCATACAGAATATAAATTTTTTGAGCATATTCTAGTTTTTCTCTCAATACCGCTATCTCTTCTTTGTAAATTTCAATTTTAGATAAAAGCAATTTATTGTCTTCTTCCAAATCGCAAATAATTTCTTTTTCGCTATATTCCACTTTATTAAACCTTAAATATTTATCATTATACTATATAGTATGTAAATAATAATTAATTTGTCAAGTGCAAAATCTAAATTTTAGACATTATAATATTTCCCATTTCCGAACATCCTACTTTTTTAAATTTATGCGATAATTCTTTATCTTTAGGAATTAAATCCAAAGTTCTATAACCTTCTTCAATGGATTTATTAACCGCTTTTTCAATCTCTTCCGCTTCCTCAAATAAATTAAAAGAATATCTAAACATCATTGCTAAAGATAAAATAGCGCCGATTGGATTTGCGATATCTTTTCCCGCTATATCGGGCGCAGAACCATGAATAGGCTCATACATTCCGACAGAACTATCCGACAAACTTGCAGAAGGCGACATTCCAATCGAACCTGCAAGCATACTCGCTTCGTCAGAAAGTATATCTCCAAACATATTTTCCGTAACTATAATCCCAAACTGCGAAGGATTAGCTATAATCTGCATAGCCGCATTATCGACATACATATCGTTATATTCGATTTCTATATATTCTTTCGATAAATCGTTCATTATCTCGCGCCATAATTTTGAACTGTATAAAACATTCGCCTTATCTACAGAAGTGATATTTTTTTTATTTTTTTTAGCGAGTTCAAAAGCGACTTTTCCTATTCTTTTTATTTCATCCTCTCTATAAATCATAATATCGCTTGCCTGCCTTATATTATCTACGGTTTCAAAATAATGATTGCCAAAATATATTCCTCCCGTAAGTTCTCTAACTATAACAAAATCAATTATATCGCATTCGTTTATTTTTAACGGGGAAGCGTATTCGAGCGGTTTAAATATTTTTGTCGGTCTTATATTTGCATAAAGATTCATTTCCTTGCGAAGTCTCAATAATCCTCTTTCGGGTCTATTTTCCGAAGCCACATTATCCCATTTATAACCTCCGACAGAACCGAGCAAAACGGCGTCCGATTTTAAACATTTTTCCAAATTTTCATCGGTTAAAGGAACTCCGTATTTATCAATCGAACATCCGCCCATATCGACATATTCCAAATTAAATCTATGCGAATATTTTTTTTCTATTTTTTTTAAAATATCTATAGTTCTGTCTATAATCTCGGGACCTATTCCGTCTCCTTTAATAACCGCTATATTTTTTTCTATTTTGTTTTTTTCTTTTAATTCTACTTCTTTATTATTTTCTTTATTTTTTTTAATTTCCGTTTCCATATAAATAATTACCCGCCATTTTTAATCATTTTTAAATATTATATTTGTATTTTATTTAACATTTTTTATAGAATTTAAAAGCCCGTTTGAATTTATAATGTTTTTAATAAATTCAGGAAAAGGTTCGGATTTATAATCTTCGTTTTTTGTAATATTTTTTATTACGCCGTTGTCAAAATCTATTTCAACCTCGTCTTTATCTCCAATTTTTTTACTCGCTTCTTCACATTCCAAAATTGCAAGTCCTATATTAATCGAATTTCTATAAAAAATTCTTGCAAAAGAAGACGCTATAACGCAGGATATTCCCGACTCTTTTATCGCTATCGGCGCATGCTCTCTCGAAGAACCGCATCCAAAATTTTCTCCCCCGACTATAATATCGCCTTTCTGAACTTTATTTACAAAATCTTTATCTATATCTTCCATACAATGAGAGGCAAGTTCCTTATGATTAGCCGTATTCAAATATCTTGCTGGAATAATAACATCCGTATCAATATTATCTCCGTATTTATGAACAAAACCTTTCGCTTTCATTTTCATTCTCCTTAAATATAAATAAAAATAATATAAATTATAAATTAAATTTTTATAATCGACAAATTATTTAGGTTCGGTTATATAGCCCGTTAATGCGCTATAAGCCGCCGTAGCCGGACTCGACAAATAAACTTTCGAAGTTTTATCTCCCATTCTTCCTACAAAATTTCTATTTGTGGTTGTAACCGCAACTTCATCATGAGCGAGTATTCCCATATATCCTCCCAAACAAGGTCCGCATGTCGGTGTCGATACAGCGCAACCCGAATCTATAAATATATCCATATAACCTCTTTTAATGCATTCTTTATAAACTTTTTGAGTGGCTGGAATTATAATGCATCGCACATTTTTTGCTATTCTTTTTCCTTTCAAAATATTTGCAGCCGTTTCCATATCGGATATTCTTCCGTTGGTGCATGAACCTATAACCACTTGGTCTACCTTTATATTTTTAAGTTCTTTAGCTTCTTTAGTATTTTCGGGCAGATGCGGACATGCAACCGTAGGCTCTATACTTGACAAATCTATATCGATAACTCTTTCGTAAACTGCGTTTTCATCCGCTTTAAATATTCTATAATCTCTATTAACTATATCTTTTAAATAATCTATAGTTTTATCGTCCACTTCGAATATTCCGTTTTTAGCTCCAGCTTCTATCGCCATATTTGAAATGCATGCCCTATCGTCCATAGTTAAAGAAGTCAAACCTTCTCCTGTAAATTCCATAGATTTATATAAAGCTCCGTCAACTCCGATATTTCCTATAATATGAAGTATGACATCTTTACCTGAAACATTTTGTTTTAATTTTCCTTTCAAATTAAATTTAATTGCAGAAGGAACTTTAAACCAAACCTCGCCCGTAGCCATAGCCGCCGCCATATCGGTGCTTCCAACTCCCGTAGAAAACGCTCCGAAAGCTCCGTAAGTGCAGGTATGAGAATCCGCTCCTATTATAAGCTCTCCCGGAGCTATCAAACCTTTTTCAGGCAAAAGTGCATGTTCTACTCCCATATCTCCGACATCGTAATAATGTTTTATATCATGTTTATTTGCAAAATCTCTGCATTGTTTACATTGTTCCGCCGCTTTTATATCTTTATTGGGAGCGAAATGGTCCATAACCAACGCTATTTTATCCTTATCAAAAACCTTATCGAATCCGTATTTTTCAAATTCGTTAATCGCCACGGGACTCGTTATATCGTTTCCTAATACCAAATCGGTTTTTACTTTTATAAGTTCTCCCGCTTCGATTTTCTCACTTTCGCAATGCGCCGCCAAAATTTTTTGAGTGATAGTCATATTATATCCTTTTTATTATAATTTTTTACATTTATTTTTTTATTTTTACAACTTATTTAAAGCGTTAATATAAGCCTTTAAACTTGCTTCTATAACATTCGTGCTTACCGCTCTTCCTATAACCATTTTATCTTTTTCAGCCGATAATTTTACTATAACCTCTCCCAAAGCGTCCTCTCCTTCCGTAATAGCCTGTATGCTATAAGTAGCCAACTTTGCCCTATTTGAAGTTATTGAATCTATAGCGCAAAATGCGGCGTCTATAGGTCCGTTTCCTTTCGCTATTCCTTCCACTATATTATTATCGTTATATAGTATCGAAACCGCAGCCAAAGAAGATATGTCGCTTCCCGAATTGACCACGAAACTTTTTAAAGAATAAGCGGGATTTTCGACTGTAGCGTTGCTTCCTATTAGCAGAGCTTCTATATCGGAATCTGTAACAATTTTTTTCTTATCGGCTAAATTCTTAAAGTTTACAAAAGCCTCTTCTAATGTTTTATCGTCAATATCGTATCCCAAAGATTCCACTCTGTCTTTAAATGCATGTTTTCCCGAATGCTTACCCAAAACCATTTTATTTTGCGGTATTCCTATATCCTCCACATTCATTATCTCGTATGTGCTTCTCTCTTTAAGAACTCCATGCTGATGTATTCCCGCCTCATGAGCGAATGCATTTGCCCCGACTATAGCCTTATTAGGAGCGACAACCATACCCGAAATAGTCGACAATAATTTTGAGATTTTATATATTCGTTTAGTGTTAATATCCGTGTAAGCGTTATAAAAATCTTTTCTAGTTTTTATTCCCATAACTATTTCTTCCAAACTAGCGTTGCCCGCTCTCTCCCCTATTCCGTTTATCGTGCATTCAACTTGAGTCGCTCCCGCTAAAACCGCCGCTAAAGAATTCGCAGTTCCCAATCCCAAATCATCATGACAATGAACGGATATGTCGACTTTATCTATTCCCTTAACATTTTCTTTTAAATATTTTATCAAATCCGCAGTTTCTATAGGAGTGGAATATCCTACAGTATCCGGAACATTTATCGTTGTAGCGCCGTTTTCTATGGCTACAGAATACGCTTTCGCTAAAAATTCTCTGTCGCTTCGGGATGCATCTTCTGCGGAAAATTCTATAAACTCGAATTTTGTTTTAGCGTAAGAAACCGATTCTTTTATCGCTTCCAATACTTGTTCTCTCGTCATTTCAAGTTTATGTTTTAAATGAATGTCGCTTGTCGCTATAAAAGTGTGTAGCATAGGATGTTTCGCTTCCGACAAAGCCTCGTAAGCTCTATCGATATCTTTTTTAGAACATCTCGCCAAACTCGCCAATTTTGCATTTCTGACGACTTTGCTTATCTCTTTTATCGCCTTAAAATCGTCGTCCGAACAAATTGCAAATCCGCCTTCGATTATGTCTACGCCCAATTTATCCAATTCGGTAGCCATTTCCAATTTCTCGCTTAAATTCATCGTGCAACCCGGGGATTGTTCGCCGTCTCTTAAAGTAGTGTCGAAAATTTTAATCTTTCTCATTTTTAAGCCCTTATAATAAATCAACCATAAAATCAACTATTTTTTAATCCAACTCATCATTTTTCTCAATTCGGCGCCGACTTTCTCCAATTTATGTTCGCTTTCAACTCTTTTGGTAGCGTTAAATTTGGCTTTTCGTCCCGCGCTAAACTCTTGCATAAACTCGCTTGCAAAAGTTCCGTCTTGAATTTCTCTTAAAACTTTTTTCATTTCTTTTCTCGTCTCTTCAGTTATCATTCTTCTGCCCGTTCTATAATCTCCGTATTCCGCAGTATTTGATATCGAATATCTCATCATAGCGAAACCGCCGGAATATATCAAATCTACAATCAATTTCATCTCATGTATGCATTCAAAATAAGCCATTTCCGGTTCGTATCCCGCTTCTACTAAAGTGTCGAATCCCGCTTTCATAAGTTCCGTAACGCCTCCGCATAAAACCGCCTGTTCTCCGAATAAATCCGTTTCCGTTTCTTCTCTGAAAGTTGTTTCCAATATTCCCGCTCTTCCCGCTCCGATTCCGCATGCATAAGCCAAAGCGTAATCTTTTGCCCTTCCGCTGAAATCCTGATAAACCGCTATTAAACTCGGCACTCCTCTTCCTTCCAAATACTGACTTCTAACGGTATGTCCCGGTCCTTTTGGAGCTACCATTATAACATCTATATTTTTTGCTGGAACTACAAATTGAAAATGAATATTAAAGCCATGAGCGAACATCAATATATTTCCTTCTTTCATATAAGGCGCTACTTGGCTGTTGTATATATCGGCGGAAACTTCATCAGGAACAAGCATCATAACTATATCCGCAGATTTTGCAGCTTCTTCAACTTCCATAACATTTAATCCCGCTTCCCGAGCCTTATTAAAATTAATGCTATCTTTTCTTAATCCTACTATAACTTTAACTCCGCTTTCTTTTAAGTTTTGAGCATGCGCATGTCCTTGACTTCCAAATCCCATTATCGCTACAGTTTTATTATCCAATAGCCCTAAATTGCAATCGGCGTCATAATATTTTTTTATCATTTTTATTCTCCTTTTTTAGTTTAAAATTTTATCTATAATTTAATAAGTAATAATTGTTCGTCAAATTAATATTTGGAATTTTATCCCCTTTTTCCATTGCCGTAATTCCCGTTCTCGACTGTTCTAAAATTTTAAAATCCGAAATATCTTTCAAAAAGTTATCTATGGTTTCGGGTTTGTCCGTAAGCTCCGTTATAACTCCTCCCGAAAAATTATCCGTTATTTTAGCTCCGTATTTATCCGTTATATCGCATAAGACATTTTTGTTGGAATCGTCTGTCGCTATTTTCAATAATAACAAATCTCTTTCGATAATATTTTCGTTATTAAGCAAAAATATGGAACGGATTTCTATCAGTTTTGAAGTTTGTTTAATTATTTGAGATACTTGAGATTCGTCTCCTTCCGTCACTATAGTTATTCTCGAAATATTTGGAATGCAAGTAATCGAAGCGGTTATGCTCAATATATTAAATCCCTTCTGACTGAATAAAAGGCATATCCTCGTAAGAACACCCGAATTGTTGTCGGCAAATAAAACTAAAATTCTTTTTGTCATTTTTTTATCCTCTTTAATATATCAATTTAATATAATATCTTCCACAGTTCCACCTGACGGAATCATAGGCAAGACTTTTAAATCTTTATCTATTATGCATTCTATCCAAACGGGAACTTTTTCTTTTAAAGCGTTGTCAAAAACTTTTTCAAACTCTTCCAAAGTCTCGCATCTAAAACCTTTTGCTTTGAAACCTTCGGCAACTTTAATATAATCCATTTCTTTATTTATATCGGTGCTTGAATATCTGTTTTCATAAAAAACATTCTGCCATTGTCTTACCATACCCAAAGTATTATTATTAAATATTACCGAAATTATCGGGAGATTATATTCTACCGCAGTCGCCACTTCTTTAAAATTCATATAAAACGAACCGTCTCCCGTTATATGAACGACATGTCTCTTCGGCATAGCGATTTTAGCTCCAATCGAAGCGCCGTATCCGAATCCCATAGTTCCGAGTCCGCCGCTCGTTATAAAACTTCTCGGTTTTGTATGATGAAGATATTGAACCGCCCACATTTGATGCTGCCCGACATCGGTTACATATATAACATTATCCTTACATCTATAGCCGATAGCTTCTATAATATTTTTAGGATGAAATATATTATTCTTGGAATATTTTTTTGAATTGTTTTCCTCTTCTTTAGATTTTAATTTCGACAATTCCAATACCCATTCGTCATCGTTTACTCTATTAATCAATTTTGAAAATTTATCCAATACATCTCCGATATCTCCTATTATGCTATAGTCAACTCGAACATTTTTATTAACTTCGCTACCGTCTATATCTATGTGGATTTTTTTTGCCTTATTTCCAAATTTAGAAGTATTAAGCGCCACTCTGTCGCTGAATCTCGTTCCTATAGCCAAAATCAAATCGGCTTCGTTTATAACTTTATTTGCGGTTTCGCTTCCATGCATTCCTAATAATCCGACATTAAGAGGCTCGTTATAACCTAAAGTTCCCGCTCCCATTATCGTATGAACGGAAGGAATATTAGTCCTAATCATAAACTCCCTTAATTTATCGCTAGAATCTTTTGCCCCTCCGCCAAAATATATAATAGGTTTTTTTGACTGATTTATTAATTTCGCTATATTTTCTATTACGCTTTCATCTTCTTCTCTAATTTTTGGATTTTTAAATTCAATTTTTTCTTTGCCGATAAATTCCGTAATATCCGCCGTTATATTTTTAGGAACATCGATTAAAACGGGTCCCTTTCTTCCCGTATTGGCTATTAAAAAAGCCTGTCTTATGGTATCCGCCAAATCCTCTATTTTTCTTACTACAAAATTATGTTTAGTAATAGTCATAGTTATTCCCGCAATATAAACTTCCTGAAAGCTGTCTTTCCCCATTAAACTTATTGGAACATTTCCCGTTATCGCCACTATAGGAACGCTATCCATATACGCAGTTGCCAAAGGCGTTACCAAATTTGTGGCTCCCGGTCCGCTTGTCGCAAATATTACTCCTGTTTTTCCGCTTACCCTAGCGTATCCGTCAGCGGCATATCCGACTCCGCATTCATCTACGGGCATTATATGATTTAATTTATCTCTATATTTATAAAGCGCATCGTAAATATATAACACCGCCCCACCGGGATAACCAAATACCGTATCCACTCCCTGCTCTATTAAAACTTCCATTATTATTTCAGAACCGTTTAATTTCATTTAATAAACTCCTTAATTATATTATTTATCATATTTTTAAAATATAATAAAACGAATTTAAATTTTATATTATAAATTATTTTTAGATTTACAGGATATTAATTAGAATAGACAAGAGAAGATTGAGAATATTATTTTTTTTATCGTATTTTCTAGAATAATTAAACGAATAAGAATTACTTATTCCGTTAGCATTGTGAAACTTGCTCATTTTTCTTCTCCTATTTTTATTTTTTTGTTTTTTTGTTTTTTATTTTATTATTTAATTTAAGAAGAATTATAACATTTTTAAAATAAAATTGCAATACCTTTAATTATTTTTTAAAATTATTTTTTACAACTTTTTTATAAAAATTATTTCTATTTAATTAATAAAAAAAATAAATTAAATAGAAAATCACCAAACGCTTTTATTAGGTTTTCTTAATTCAGGTTCGTCATTACTTGGAATAACTTTTTTCAATTCGTTATAAAGTCTCTTCTCATCCGATGACAATTTTTTACTGACATCTATATTTACTATAACGAGCAAATCTCCGCGCGCTCCTCTGTTTAGATTAGTCGCTCCTCCGCCTTTAAGTTTGAATACCTGTCCGCTGTTCGTTCCCGCCGGAATTTTTATTTTAACTTTTTTCTTGTCCAAAGTTTCGATTAATATATCCGTTCCCAAAGTAGCCTGAACTATATTGATTCCAACTTCCGTTATTAAATCTATTCCGTCTCTGATAAAATATCTATGAGGCAAAACATTGATATATAAATACAAATCTCCGGGAACTCCGCCCGCTACCGCCTCGCCTTCTCTCGAAACTCGAAGTTGAGTATTATCGTCTATGCCTTTTGGAATATTAACCGAAATAGTTTTTGGTTTTCTTACGGTTCCCGTTCCTCTACAATTTTTACATGGAGTAGTTACCACAGAGCCGCTTCCATGACATTTGCTGCAGGTTCTTCTAACGCTAAAAAATCCTTGAGCCGTTCTAATCTCTCCGCTTCCGCCGCAAGTCGGGCATGTCGAGGTTTTTGTTCCGGGTTCGGCGCCGCTTCCATGACATACATCGCAGACATCATTTTTGTCGAGTTTAATTTCCATTTTTTTACCGAATACGGCGTCTTCCAAAGAAAGATTAACATCGTATCTTATATCGTTTCCGCGTCTTTGTCTTGTTGAACTTCTTCCTCCGAATCCTCCGCCAAAAAAAGAACTAAATATGTCGTCTAAATCTCCGAATCCTCCGCCAAACATAGAAGAGAAATCGAAACCGCCACTTCTATAAGCGTCCGCAAAATCGCTGTGAACTCCCTGAAATCCGAATTTATCGTATTGAGAGCGTTTTTCTTCGTCCGATAATATTTCGTAAGCTTCCGTAGCTTCTTTAAATTTTTCTTCCGCTTCTTTATTTCCCGGATTCCTATCGGGATGATACTGCATAGCCAATTTTCTGTAGGCTTTTTTTATCTCTTCCACTCCCGCAGTTTTTGAAACGCCAAGAACTTCGTAATAATCTCTCTTATCCGCCATTTATAAATATCCTTAAAATAAAATATAATTATACATTAATTTTTTTCAAAAAACATAAAACTGTCTACAAATAACAATATTCCCGCAGCAACCCAAACCGATTTAATTCCAAATCTATTCGTAAATAACGCTCCCAAATAAGCTCCTAAAGTAAAAAATAAAAGAATAGTCAAATATTTTATGCCGTTTTTCATACCATTTTTATCCTTGCTAAATAAAAAATGAAATATATGTTCCGAAGCGGATTTTAAATTTCCTGTGCACATATTCGTAACATAAGAAAGCCCTTCGACTTTATTAAAAGTAGTCATTTGAACCGCCGATATAAAAGAAATAGAACTCACTACTATTGCGTTTGGAAAGTTTATTGAAAATAATCCAACCATAAAAAGTATGATAGTATTTATTAATAAAATAATATAACCCCATTCCATTATATGTTTTCCGTTTGTAATTTTTTTTATAAATTGAGCAAACCAAATTCCGCATATAAAAGACAATATTGGAAACAAACAATTTACAGCTTCGTAAAATTTTCCTCCCGCCAAATTCATTGCAAAAAATATAATATTTCCTGTTTGGGCGTAGGCAAAAACTCCGTCTCTCGTTATATATGTATAAGCGTCCACATAACCGCCAACAATTGATAACATAGAAGCTATATATATCGTTTCCAAAGTATGAATATCTTTCTTTTTGTTTATATTCTTTAAAAAAGAAAATATACTTTTTTTATCTTTTTTCATAATTTTATTAATCAAAGCTAAAACCCTATTAATAATTTTTAGTAAAAATTCCACCAAAAATCTAGTAAAAATTTCTATTAAAAACTTATTAAAAATTTTATGATATTAATTTGTATAATTATATATCAAAGAACAATATAATCAAATAAGCGGCTAAAATATATTTTATTTTAACCGCCAATGACTTTATATTCAACTTTTACTTTTTATCATTATCGTCCACTACCTCGTAATCGGCATCGACAACGGACTCGTCTTTTCTTCCCGTATCTTCGCCAGCGGAACCGTTTTCCCCACTTTGCGTTTTTCCACTTTCATGAGTTTGCTGTCCTTGTTTATAAAGAGTTTCCGAAGCCTTACTCCAAGCCGACTGAAGCGCTTCCGTAGCATTTTTAATATTATCCGTATTATTCGAATCTATAGCCAATTTTAAAGCGGACACTTTAGATTCTATATCGGATTTATCTGAAGGCTGCAATTTATCTCCCGATTCTTTCAATAATTTTTCCGTTTGATATATCATGTGGTCGGCGTTATTTTTTGCTTCGACTTCTTCTTTTTTCTTTTTATCCTCTTCGGCATGCTTTTCTGCGTCTTGCACCATTCTGTTAATTTCTTCTTCGCTTAATCCGCTTGAAGATTCTATTCTTATTTTTTGTTCCTTGCCCGTTCCCAAATCTTTAGCCGATACATGCACTATTCCGTTTGCGTCTATGTCGAAAGAAACATCTATTTGAGGCACTCCACGAGGAGCCGGCGGTATTCCTTCCAATTCAAATCTTCCAAGTTCTCTGTTGTCGCTAGCCATTTTTCTCTCGCCCTGTAAAACTCTTATAGTTACGGAAGACTGATTATCCGCCGCTGTTGAAAATACCTGATTCTTATGCGTAGGTATTGTGGTATTTCGATTTATTAAAACCGTCATTACGCTGCCCTCGGTTTCGATTCCTAAAGAAAGAGGAGTTACATCCAAAAGAAGAACATCTTTAACATCTCCTTTTATAATGCCTCCTTGAACGGCAGCTCCCATAGCGACAGCCTCGTCAGGGTTTACGCTTTTATTCGGTTCTTTATTAAAGATATTTTTAACCGTTTCTTGAACTAAAGGAATTCTTGTGGAACCTCCTACCAATATAACTTCGTTTATATCATTTAAAGTTAGTCCCGCATCTTGCATCGCTTTTTCGCAAGGAATTCTAGTTTTTTCAACTAAATCTCTTATCAACTCTTCAAATTTAGACCTTGTTAAAGAAACATTTAAATGTTTAGGTCCCGAAGCATCCGCCGTCAAATAAGGCAAGTTAATATCCGTTTGTAAAGAGCTTGAAAGTTCTTTTTTAGCTTTTTCCGCAGCCTCTTTCAATCTCTGTAAAGCCATTTTATCGTTATTTAAATCTATTCCCTGCTCTTTTTTAAACTCGCTTATAAGCCAATCTATCACCGCATGGTCGAAATCGTCTCCTCCCAAATGAGTGTCTCCGTTCGTGCTTTTTACCTCAAATAAACCGTCCGCCAATTCAAGTATGGATATATCGAAAGTTCCGCCTCCCAAATCGTAAACGGCTATTTTTTCATCTTTCTTTTTTTCTATTCCGTAAGCCAATGCCGCAGCCGTAGGTTCGTTAATTATTCTTAAAACATTAAGTCCTGCTATACGACCGGCGTCTTTTGTCGATTGTCTTTGACTGTCGTTAAAATATGCGGGAACTGTAACGATTGCATCAGTCACTGTTTCACCCAAATATTCTTCGGCGGTTTGTTTCATCTTCTGAAGTATTCTAGCGCTTATCTCTTGCGGAGTAAAGTTTCCTTCCAAAGTTTTTATTTTCACTTTTCCGTTTTCTTCCAAAACCGTATAAGGCATTCTCGACCTTTCTTCGCTTACTTCGTTATAGGTATTTCCCATAAAACGCTTTATTGAAAAAATTGTGTTTTCGGGATTCGTTACCATTTGGTTTTTTGCGGGCTGTCCTACCAAAACCTCGCCTTTATTAGTAAAAGCTACTATAGAAGGAGTCGTTCTGTTTCCTTCGCTATTCGTTATAACTACAGGTTTTCCGCCTTCCATTACGGATACGCATGAATTTGTAGTTCCTAAATCTATTCCTATTATTTTACTCATCGTATTT
>CAZRYV010000013.1:0-1262 GCA_964604385.1 uncultured Brachyspira sp. | reverse complement strand
AAAAATTATTAATATATTTGCATTCTTAAAACTAATCTTTAGTCAGAACGCTAACGATATATTCCGTGTGACCGTTTCCCAAATGAGAAGTATTAAGGTCAACATTTATTACTTCCCTGTTTTCAATATGCTTATTAATCTTATCCGTTAAATCTTGCAAAACGGTATTAATATGCTGTTTGTCAGGTTTGGGCTCGTAATAAGCCCTAAAAAGTTGAATATGTGCCATAAAAATCTCCTAGTTTTAAATTTAATTTTTGTTATTTAATTTTTATTTTTTAATTTTATTTATAATTTTTTATTATAAAAAATTTTTTATTTTCTATAATAATACTTTTAATTATTTATTCCTTATCTTCTTTAATTTCTTTATTATTTTCTTTAGCTTTAAGCGGTTTTCCCACTATAACTTTTGCCGTTCTTAAAAGTTCGTCATTTAATTTATATCCTTTTGCATAAACTTCCACAATTTTTTCATTCTCGCAGTCGGGAATTTCAACCATAGTCAAAGCCTCATGCATATTCGGGTCAAATTCTCCTCCCAAACATTCTATTTCCTCAACTCCATTATCATGAATAAAATCTATAAACTGTTTATGTATCAATTCTATTCCTTTATAATATTCGCTGTTTTGTATATCCTGATTATTCTCTCCCGCTTTTATCGCCCTTTCAAAGTTATCCATAAAATTTAAAAGAGATAATAATAAATCTTTATTTGCCCTCTTTATAGTTTCAATTTTTTCTTTTGCAGCTCGTTTTCTGATATTTTCGGTTTCAGCCATAGCTCTCATATATTTATCTTTAAGTTCGGCGTTTTGATTTTCTAATTCTTCTATTTTTTTATTTTCTTCCAATTTTTTATTTGCATCTTCTTTATTTTCTTCATTATTATTTTCTAATGCTTCAATATTTTCATTATTATTGTTATTTTCGTTATCGGACTTTTCCGTTTCGTTATTTTGTTCGTTTTCAATTTTTGATTCTTCCATTTAATCTAATAGCTCCTTTCAATTATCTTATGCTATATTATATGCAATAAATATGCCAATTATTATTGATAAAAATATGACATTTTTTATTATATTTTCAATGAATTCTATTAAAAATATGATAAAAATGAATCTATAAAATAAAAATTGTATCATTATTAAACTTTAAAATGTATATTTTACGTATTATTTTTAAACATTATAAAAAAGTAAAATAAAAATTAAAGACAAAATAAATGCATCCCACTGTGGGCAAACCCGCAGTGGGCA
>CAZRYV010000012.1:0-20985 GCA_964604385.1 uncultured Brachyspira sp. | reverse complement strand
ATTAAATGACGACGGGTAAAGTTACCATACAAAACGAAACGGGACTTCATGCAAGACCCGGAAACGAATTTGTAACATTTATAAAATCATTAACGGGATGCAAAATAGAAGTTGAAAACGAAGCGGGAAAAAGAGTCAACGCCTCTTCTCTATTAAAAGTCCTCTCTTTAGGCGTTAAAAAAGGTTCTGTTATTACGATTTATTGCGATGGCGAAAACGAAGAGGAAGCTTTAAAGAAAATAGAAGAATTTTTAAGCAATTTAAAAGACTAAATTATTTGAAATTTATTTTTTGGAAAAATTATATTATGGAAAAGAGAATAACTGGAATAGCCGTATCTCCGGGCATAGCGATAGGCAAAGTTTATTTATTTGAAAAAAAAGACCTTGAAATAAATAAATGTCCTTGCAAGAATCCCGAAGAGGAAAAAGTCAAACTTATAGAAGGCAGAAATAAAGCTAAAGAACAATTGCAAAAAATAAGAGAAACTACCGCAAAAAAGGTTTCAGAAGAAAAAGCGGCGATATTTGACGCTCATATAACTTTGCTTGAAGACGAGGATTTGCTTCAGGAAGTAAACGATATAATAACGGACGAAAAAGTTTCCGCAGATTACGCTTTGTCTAGAGGAATAGAAGTTTACAGACAAATATTAAGCGAAGTGCAAGATGAATACTTGAGAGAGAGAGCGGGAGATTTGGCAGATATAGCGGACAGATGGATTAGAAATATATTGGGAGAGAAAATAATAGAATTATCCGATATTCCGCAAAATTCAATAATAGTGGCGAGAGATTTAACTCCTTCCGATACGGCTAATTTAAATTTAGAAAACACTTTAGGTTTTATAACTGAAATCGGAGGCAGAACTTCGCATACTTCGATTATGGCAAGGTCGTTAGAAATTCCGGCGGTTGTGGGAATCGGAAGCATAATAAAAGAAATCAAGCCGCATGCGGACGATTTAACTATAATATTAAACGGAAATACGGGCGGAGTGATTATAGAACCTTCGGAAAAATCCATAGAAGAATGCAAAAAATTAAAAGAAGAATTCGACAAGAACAGAGCTTTATTAAAAGAGTTTGCTCATAGAGATGCCATATCGAAAGACGGAACAAAAATCAGAGTTTATGCAAATATAGGTTCTCCTGCAGATTTGGGCGGAGCTTTAAAAAACGGAGCGGACGGAATAGGACTTTACAGAACTGAATTTTTATTTATGGAAAATACCGATTTTCCTACGGAAGAAGAACAGTTCAAAGCTTATAAAGAAGTTGTCGAAGCTATGAGCGGACATACCGTAACAATCAGAACTATGGATATAGGAGGCGATAAACATTTGCCTTATTTGGATATGCCAAACGAAGAAAATCCGGCTTTGGGTTGGAGAGCTTTAAGAATATGTTTGGATAGACAATCGATAATAAAAACTCAATTTAGAGCATTGTTAAGAGCTTCCGCTTTTGGAAAAGTAAAGATAATGCTACCTATGATAGTTTCTCTCGAAGAGTTGCGAAAGGCTAAAGCGATATTCAACGATTGTAAATTGGAACTTATAAAAGAAAATATAGCTTTTAACGAAGCTTTGGAACTTGGAATAATGATAGAAACTCCGTCTGTCGTATTTAAATCGGAGAGTTTCGCAAGAGAATCCGATTTCTTTTCTATAGGAACCAACGATTTAACTCAATATACTTTGGCGGCGGATAGAGGAAATGAAAGAATCGCTTCTATATGCGACCCTTATAATCCTTCCGTTTTGATAGCGATAAAAATGGCAATAGACGGAGCGCATTCGAGCGGTATTATCATATCTATGTGCGGCGAACTTGCCGGAGATTTGCTTGCCGTTCCTTTGCTTTTCGGACTCGGACTCGATGTGTTTTCTATGTCGGCAATATCGATACCGGAAGTTAAAAAGATGATTATATCTTTGGATAAACCAGAATGCGCTATGCTTGCTAAGAGAGTTCTTTCACTTTCGACTGCGGAAGAAGTTAAAGCGGAATTATTGCGATTTATGGAAATACATGAGAGAGGCGACACTATAAGTTATTAAATATTTAATTGTTTAATATCATAAAATATCAAACAATATTAAAAAATATTATTTAAAATTTGAGAGGCTATTTAGAAATAAATAGCCTCTTTATTATGATTAAATTTAGATGCTATTCTTCGTTTTCGTTAGACCAATTTTCTCTCGGTTCTTCCTTATCCTGCGGAGGTTCTTTTCCCGTTTCAAGATAATTTATAGCGGCTTTCAATTGTTTGTCGTATCTCATATCCACTATCTCGTTGTAATTTCCCAAATTTCGTTCATTGTAGATTAACCTTTCCAACAAATAATCGCTTGGAATGATATTTTTATTTTTTAATTCTTCTTTAAATCTTGGCAAAGCGGAATAGTCCGAATTTTCATTAGGGTATCTTTTAACATAAGAAGATATTTCTCCTCCCTTTCTTAATTCGGTTAATGCCATAATATCCGAATTGCTTAATTTCTCTTCCACTACCACATAATTTGGAGTTATTCCTTTTCCATGAAGTCTTCTGCCGTTAGGGGTATAATAATGGGCTACGGTAAATTTGAAAGAAGTATTGTCTTTAGAATCCAAAGGAAGAACATATTGAACGCTAAATTTTCCGAAAGTAGTTTCTCCCAAAAGTTTCGCTCTATTATTATCCTGCAACGCCCCCGCAAGTATTTCTGAAGCCGAAGCGCTGTATTGATTAACCAAAACGAGCATATCGCCTTTAGTCCATTCGTCTCCTTTCCTTGAAGCGAAATAATCTTGATTTTCGTTTCTAGTTCTTCCCCTCGTATAAACTATTTTTCCGTCCGATAAAAACTCTTCGACTATATTTATCGCCGTATCGAGTCTTCCGCCGGGATTGTTTCTCAAATCCAAAATCAATTTCTGCATTCCGTTTTTCTTTAAGTCTTTAAGCGCCGAATCTAATTCTTTTGAAGTGTCGTCTCCAAAATTCGTGATTCTAATATATCCTATAATATTATCGAGCATTTTATATTTTACGCTCTTTATTTCTATTAACG
Source organism: uncultured Brachyspira sp. (assembly GCA_964604385.1). GTDB lineage: Bacteria > Spirochaetota > Brachyspiria > Brachyspirales > Brachyspiraceae > Brachyspira. The sequence continues at coordinate 17,924 of CAZRYV010000012.1, read as the reverse complement.
CTCTAGTTAAAGGATATTCTATAGAATCAGGCACTCCGTCTCTGACTATGGTTAATGTTACTTTAGTTCCTTCCTTTCCTCTCATTATATTTGCCGCAGTATCAACGGGCATATCTTTTGTGCTTTTTCCGTCTATGGCTATGATTATATCTCCGGGCAGTATTCCCGCTTTCTCGCCCGGTCCGTCTTCTATAGGAGCTACAACCAAAAGTCCTTTATCGGGCTGTTTTGATATTGAAAGTCCCACGCCTCCGTATCTGCCCGACATTTCGGTATTTAAAGCCTCGTTTAATTTTTCATCGAGTAAAAAAGTAAAAGGGTCGTCCGTAGCTTCGAGCATTCCCTTTATGGCGCCATACATTAATTTTTTTGTCGTTACGCTATTCGTATCTACGAAATTCTGCTGAAGAGTTGCAAAAACTTTTTGAAACAATCTGCTATAATAATAAAAATCGTTATCCGACTGAGCTCTTCCCTGTTGAGCTATGGCAATCGAAGGACTTTTAAAATTAAAAAATGAAATTGCCAATACGAAAATTAGCAAAAATATCCATAAAGCTCTTTCTTTATTTTTTATCATAATTCAAATTCCTTATAAAGTTTTTTATATAATAGTTTTATAATAAAAATTATTATATCATAGAATGTAAAAAAATAATATATAAAATTAAATTCTTACTATATCTCTGTTAATTTCTTTTAAACTATGAACCCCGCACATAGTCATAGCGTCTTCCAATTCCGCTCCCAATTGATTAATGTATGATTTAACTCCTTCATCGCCGCCTCCGTATAAAGCTATGACAAAAGTTCTTGCAATAACAACTCCGTCAGCGCCTATTCCCAAAGCCTTTAATATATCCGCCCCGCTTCTTATTCCGCCGTCTACCAAAATCTTTATAGTTCCTCCGACAGCATCAACTATTTCGGGTAAAACTTCCGCAGTCGATGCGCATTGGTCTAAAACTCTTCCGCCATGATTTGAAACTATTATGGCATCCGCTCCCGATTCTCTCGCCTTAATCGCTCCCTTTGCCGTCATTATTCCTTTGATTATAAAAGGTCTTTTAGCAATTTCTTTTATTTCCATCAATTCTTCAATCGTTTTGCTTCCCGCTTTCGGATTCAAATTTTTCAAAAAAGGAAGTCCCGCTCCGTCAATATCCATAGCCACCGCAAAAGCGTTTGAATCTTCTACTAATTTCATTTTTTCTTTTATAATGTTTATATTCCAAGGTTTAACTGTGGGAATTCCCATTCCGTTTTGTTTTTTTATCATAGTAGTCGCCGCAATCATAACATTCGGATTAACGCCGTCGCCCGTGAAAGCCGCTATTCCGTTGTCATTGCAAGACTTTAACATTATATTATTGTATTCTTCTTCTGTATATTTATCTCCGTAATGCAATTGCACCGCTCCGACAGGACCTGCAAATATCGGATATTTAAATTTTTTCCCGAATAATTCAAAACTTGTGTCGACATCTTTGTTTTCGGAAATGGTATCCATATTGAGTCTTATCTCTTTCCATTTATCGTAATTTCTTATGGCGACATCTCCTATTCCTTTCGCTCCCGGTCCGGGCATAGAATTTTTACAAACTTTGCCATTGCATATAGGACAGGCTTTACAAAAACCCATGCAATCTTTTGCAACTTCGATAATCTCTTTATAAGTCATATTTATCAAACCTTTTTATTAAACTTTATAAAATAAATTTTGATTTATTTCATTATTAAATAAATTATCATAAATATTTTAAACATTTTAAATATTTTAACAAAAATAAAAAATAATTCAAAATAAAAATATTGACATAAGTATAAATTATTGATAATATAATATACTATTAAAATATTTAAATAAAGAGGTAATTTAAAAATGTTCACAGCCACATTATACGCTCAAGGCGGCCAAGCTGCGGGAGGAAATCCGTTAGCAACTTTCGGATTTATGTTTTTAATTTTTGCCGTATTCTACTTTTTACTTATAAGACCGCAAAAAAAACAACAACAAAAACTTCAGCAAAGCATAGCCAATTTGAAAAAGGGAGATAAGATTATAGTTTCGGGCGGAATAGTAGCCGAATATGTTTCAGATAAAGAAGGCGGAAGAGTCGCAATAGTTAAAATAGGAGATAATACAAAAATTGAAATAATAAAATCTTCAATATCCGCAGTCGTTACCGAAGAGATGTTAAATCCTCCGAAGAAAGAAGATAAGAAAAATAAAAAAGAGGAAAAGAATCAATTAAAAGAAGATTTGGAAAAAGCGCAAGAGGAAGATAAAAATAATAATTAATTAATAACAATATAAAAATAATCAAAAAATATATTTATTAGGAATTGAATATGAGTCATAATTTAAGATTAGCTTTCATTATTATAGGGCTTGCCGTTATGGGTTGGTTTATAGCTCCTACGGTTAGATGGTATTTCTTTACTTCAGCCGATAAAAAAGAAGAGAGCAATTTGTCATTGGACGATATGATAGCCAAAGGTTATACGAAAGAGGAGATAAACAAAGTTCAATCGTATAAAAGATTAAGAAACGAATCTGTTAATATGGGATTGGATTTGCAAGGCGGTATAAGAATAGTTCTGCAGGCGGATTTTGAAGAATATGCAAGAAGGCTCGAAAGAAATGTTTCTTCTTTAAGCGCCGAAGAGAAAAGCGAGGCTATGGACAGACTCATATCGAGATTAAGAGGAAGAATAGACCAATTCGGAGTAAGCGAAGTGGGAATAAGAAAGCAGGGCGAGGATAGAGTCGTTGTGGAACTTCCCGGAGCGAGAGACCCCGACAGAATAAAAAGCGTGGTTTTGAGTCAAGGAGCTTTGACTTTTAATTTGGTTGATGAAGAATCTACCGCTTTAATAAACGAAGGCGATTTGACTATGGGAGTTTTTACAAATTTTGCAAAGGTTCCGGAATATGGAAAACAGTTATATTTTTATAGCGAAAAAGACGATTTCGGAAGAAGAGTGCGCGGCGCTCCCGTTATAGTAAATAAAGAACCTTCTCTCGATGGCGGCGCTTTAATAGACGCTTATGTTACAGGCGGAGAATTTGGAGAGGCTAATGTTTCTTTTGAACTTAATAACGAAGGAGCTTCACAATTCGCTTTGGTAACCGCTCAAAATGTAAACAGAATGCTAGCAATAGTTTTGGACGATAGAGTAATAAGCGCTCCGAATATAAATCAGGAGATTAGAGAAGGCAGAGGAGTCATCACGGGAAGGTTTGCCATAGAAGAAGCGCAAGATTTGGCTAGAATCTTAAAAGAAGGCGCTTTGCCTTTGAATGTTACAGTTATAGAAGAAGCGGTTGTAGGACAATCTATAGGAGCGGATTCTGTAAAAGCGGGAACTACGGCGTTATTTATGGCATTTATACTTGTAGCGGCATTTATGGTAGCGATTTATAGACTTTCGGGTCTTATTGCAACGACTGCGATGCTTATAAATATTATACTCGTTATAGCGGTTTTGTCTCCTTTAAGATTTACTTTAACCTTGCCCGGAATAGCGGGACTTATTCTAACGATGGGTATGGCAGTCGATGCTAATATCATTATATTTGAAAGAATAAAAGAAGAATTACGAATAAAATCAAATATCGCAGACGCTATTATTTCGGGTTATGACAGAGCTTTTGCAACAATATTTGATTCTAATATAACGACAATAATAGTCGCCTTAATACTTTGGATATTTGGAAGCGGACCGGTTCAAAGTTTTGCGATTACATTATTCTTTGGTATTTTGATAAATCTGTTTACGGCGGTATTTATAACTAGATATATTTATGAAGAGATTATAAGAGCGAAAATCGTAAAAAAAGCGGGCTTCTTTTTTATATAATAATCTGATTAATAATAATAAAATAAGGATTTGTAAATGAATAATGAAAAAAAAGAAAATGTTATAACAAAAAATAAAATTCCATTCGTCAAATTTATGCCGATAGCAGCGGTTATATCCTCGATATTTTTTATAGCGTCAATTTGTATATTCGTCCAAAAAATTAAAAGCGACAATTTTAATTTGAGTATAGATTTTGCGGGAGGAGTAGAATTAAATGTAAAAATCGATAATCCTCAAGTTATAAATATTGCGGAAATAAGAGCCTTGTATTCCAATTTTGGAACGGAGACGATTAATATACAGGAACTCGAAGGCGAAGAAAATATAAATTCGTTTCTTTTGAGATTTAGAGGTTCAAACGAAGAATCCGACAGAGCTATGAATATTCTTTACGATGAATACGGCAAAGATAAAGTTTCTTTGATTGGAAGCAGTATTATAAGCGGAGTTGTTTCTTCGGATAATTTGAAATTGGCTTTTATACTTATAATAATATCTTGGATAATAATAATGATTTATATAGCGATAAGATTTAATCATCGCTACGCTTTGCCTGCTATTATAACTCTTATACATAATGTGGTTATAGTATTCGGCATTTTACTTTTCTTAAATAAAGAATTTTCAATATTGGTTTTATCTTCTATTTTAACTCTGATAGGCTATACGATTAACGATATAATAGTCGTTTTTGACAGAATAAGGGAGAATTTCAACAGCGAAAAACCTTTTAAAGAGATAGTCAATTCGAGTTTAAATAATGTGATAGGAAGAACCATAATGACGGGCATATCGACTTTGCTTGCAGCGGCGTCTATAATGATATGGGGAGGCGCTATACTTTACGATTTCGCATTTACTTTCTTTTGCGGAGTGGTTATAGGAACTTACGCTAGTAATTTTATAGCGAGTGGACTTTTAATACTCTTTATGAAAGGTAAAAAATCTTAAAGAAATTTATTCAGATTATTTTTTAATAACGATGTAGTTTCCCAAAAACAAATATAATCCTCTATAACAAAAAATATTAAATAAATTAAACATAAAGAAATCCGAATATTAAAATAATAATGAAAAATAGAAATCGTTTTATAGTCTTTTCAGCCGTTTTCGTTGGACTGATAATATTGGCATTCTCTTCTTTAATAATAACCGCAAATGAAAATATATCGGAAAACACGGGAAGAAATAAAAATAAAGATAAATTTGAAAAAAAATATAATATCAAACCTAAAAGCAATAAAGTTAGAATATTGATAGACCCCGGACATAACGCTATAACCAAAGGATGCTTGGGATGGCTCGGATACGAATATTATATGACTTTAAGATTGGCAAAACATTTAACCGCCATACTTGACGAAGATAACAGATTCGAATATGTTTTAAGCAGAGACGGAGATTATTATTCAAGACCTATAAAAGAATATCTTACAAATAATTACGATAAACTTTTGGGAATATATAATACGAAAGTGAGAAATAATTATAGAGCCACCAATATAGCTAGATACCAAACTTTGGAATTATACGCCATAAGAAATTACGCCATTGAAAATAATTTCGATTTGCTTCTTAGTTTGCATTTCGATTATATGCCTTATATAAGTAGAAGAGCCAAAACGGAAGGCTTTCATGTGATAGTAAGCCCTTATAACGGAGAATTTAACGCTTCTATGCAAGTTGCAAATAAAATATCAGAAAAAATGCAAGAAAGTTATAAAATCTCCCCTACTATAGCTTGTGACAGATATAGTCCCGATACTGTTTGGACTTTTTACGACAGAAACAGTTTATTAAAAGAGGGAATCGCCGTTAGAGGATTGATAGTATTAGGAGATGAATTCGAGTTTAAATATAATAAAAATACATTTTCAAAAGATGTTCCTTCGGTTATGGTTGAAGCGGGATTTATTCATGATTGGAAACTTAACGGAAATAAAGCCTTAAAAGAATTATCCACAAAAATATACGAAGCTTTGACAAATATATATATTAATTGATATTGATAAAATTTGATATTATAGTTAAAATTAACTCAATGTATAAAATTAAAAAGAAAAAAAGAAATCGTAAATATATAACCGAAGAAAAATCTAAGTTTTCTGAAAAATTAGGCGAATTAAAAAATATTCTCTCGCGAAGATTATATTTTATGTTCGTTCCTCATTCCAAAAAGAAAACTATAACCGTATCATTATCAATATTTTCAATTATTATACTTTCCGTTATTTTTTTTACGGCGTTGATTATAACTTTTTCGTATTTAACAAGAAATACCGTGATGGCTAATAAAGTGGAAACATTGGAAGGAAGTTACAGCAATAGACTTGAAGAAGCTAATTATTTTGAAAATTTATTTAATTCTTTTATTACAAATTATGATTATAGAACAAATATGGTTAGACTGACGAGAGATACTGAAAACGGCGAAAATTATACAAACTACGAGTTTGCAGATAAAACTGCGATTATAAACGCTAGAGCGGAAGAATTTGAAAGAGTGAAAAGTTATTTGGAAGAATTGAAAGTTAGTATTAATGCAAAAAACGACAGTTTAGAATCGATTCCGTCAATCCTGCCTATAGATTCGAGATATGCGGTAATATCGATACCTTATCAAAAAAATTCTCTCGCTTCAAAAGGAGTCGGATTTGAAACTATAGCGGGAACTTCGATAAGAAGCACGGCGGCGGGAACGGTTCATAGCGTTAATTACAATAATAAAGACGGTTTTACGATAGTGATTTATCATAGATTGGGAATAATAACAACTTATAGAGGACTTGCTACCTCTTTGGTTACAGAAAATAAAGATTTAAAAAAAGGAGAGATTATAGGAAATGCAAAAACGGGAATATTGGAATACGAATTAATACTCGCTACGGAAAATGCAAATCCTTTGATTTTTACTTCATTAAATTAAAAATTTAGAAAAATAATAAAATAAATAAAAAAATAAAATAAGATAAAATAAGTAATTAAAATTATGGAAAATAAAGATTTAAAAAACGGTATAAAATATGCCTCTCTTGGAATCGAATTTGCAAGTATGATATTGGGACTTGGTTTTGTAGGTTATTATATAGACAAAAAATTCGGCAGCAGTCCGTTGTTTCTTATAGTGGGAATATTTTTTGGATTTATTTCGGGCATATACAGACTTTACAGAATTTCAAAACTTATAAGTAAAAACGACAAAGATTGAGGAAATTTATATGAAGCCTATAATAATTAGTTTATTGGACACCGATTTATATAAATTCACTATGCAGCAATGCGCTTTAAGACAATTTTCAAATGTGTGGGTTCGATATGTTTTCAAAAGCAGAGATATTTTAAATTGGACTTACGAAATGCATGAGGAATTGCTTAAACAGATAAAAAATTTTTGCGACATACATTTTAATAAAGAAGAGCTTGATTATTTATCTTCTTTAAGATTCATAAAGAGAGATTATATAGAATTCTTAAAATTATACAAACCTTTAGAAGAGCATATAAGAGCGTTATTCGAAGACGACAAACTTACCGTTGAAATAGAGGGTCCTTGGTATCAAACTATATTATGGGAAATTCCCGTTTTGTCTATGATTAGCGAAATATATTATCATTATTCCGTGATAAAAAACAATAAAAAGGATTCGATTCATAAACAGGGAGAAAAAAATTTAATCGAAAAAATCGAAAACAAATTGATTCCGATGCATAAAGAAAATAATGGATTTAAATTCTCGGAGTTCGGCACAAGAAGAAGGTTTTCTTTCGAATGGCAGGATAAAGTTATCGGTATTTTAAAGAAAGAAGTTCCGAAATCGTGTTTCGTTGGAACAAGCAATGTTTATTTTGCAAAAAAATACGACATACTTGCCGTTGGAACGAACGCTCATGAATATTATCAAATTGGGCAGGCTTTGGATAAAGTGCGTCTTGCCGAGAGTCAAAAATTCATGCTTCAATCTTGGGTTAATGAATACAGAGGCGATTTGGGAATAGCGTTGTCAGACACTTTGGGAACGGATAAATTTTTAAGAGACTTCGATTTATATTTTGCAAAATTATACGATGGAATAAGGCATGATTCGGGAAATCCAATAGAATGGGGCTATAAAGTTATAAATCATTATAAAAAATTAAGAATTAATCCTATTACAAAAACTTTATTATTTAGCGACAGTTTGGATTTTGATAAAGCTTACAGAATATATAAAGAATTTAAAAATCAAACGAATGTAACTTTCGGCATAGGCACTTTTATTATGAACGATTTTAAACCGATAGCAAAACCGCTTAATATAGTAATGAAACTTCAAAGCGTTAATGGAAAACCTGTAGCAAAATTATCGGATGATGAAGGCAAAACTATATGCGACGATAAAGAATTTTTACATTATTTAAAAATAGTATCTCAAGAATAAAACAATAAAATAAAAAAATAATAAAATAATAAAGAAAATTATGCATTTTAAAAAACGGTATATAAAAAAATTAATATTTATAATATTTTTATCAATAATATGCTCATGCTATAAAAATAATATTATAATTGAAAAAAACGAAATAGAACCAAACGACAGCGCAGAATACGCTCAATTTATAGATTCGGATGTTTTAATTAATGCGAATTTAGATTGGGAGGATACGGATTATTATAATATAAGTCCGACTAACGGATTTATCATGGATTTTTCTATAAAAACGGTAAACCTTGCAAATAATATCAATATAATTTTGGAACTATTGGACGAAAATTCAAAAGAATCTTTATTTAAAATAAATACGAAAGATATTTTAAATTATAACGGAAAAATAGAAATAAAAGATTTTATTTTAAATAAAAAAAGTTTATTTTTAAAATTAACTTCCGAAACCGAATCAGAAAATAATATATACGAAATAAAATACGATATAAGTTTTAATTTTAAAAACGAATATTTATACAAAAACGAAAACGAAATCAACGATAATTTTAACAAAGCTAATATAATCGATTATCCGAATCAAATTATTTACGGTTATTTTATTAAAAATTACAATAAAAATGATAACACAAATATAAACGAAAATATTAAACCATATTTAAAAAACGACAATATAATTGACATAGATTTTTATTTAATAGAAAATGAAACCGATATAGATTCTTCGATAAACATTATTGCTAAATACAAAAAAGACATTGATATGATTTTATTCGATAAAAATTATAATTCTATTAAAGAAGACAAAAATAAATTGACTACCGATTTTAAAAGCGGAGATAAATATTATATCGCTTTGGTATTTTACGGTAATAAATATTTAATCGATAGATATAGTTTATATTACGATTTTAATTGATATTAATCAATAAAAAATTAAGATTGAAAAAATAAAAAAATATAATATACTTAAAATAATTATCTTTCTATTTATAGTTTATACTTTTTATAATTTATTTTATAAAATTTGTATGCTATATGATTATATGAAAGGAGAAATATTATTAATAATAATGTAACTTCCAATCCTCTATATTTTGAGAAAATCCATAAACTTCTTTTTAAATACGCAACCCCGAGCATAATATCGCTTTTGGTAGGTTCGCTTTATAATATAGTCGACCAAATTTTTATTGGAAGAGGAATCGGAATAAACGGGAACGCCGCCACAAATGTAGCTTTTCCGCTTACTACGATATGCGTGTCAATTTCATTATTTTTAGGTTTGGGAGGAGCTTCCATTTACAGCATATCTTTAGGACAAGGCAATAAGAAAAAAGCCGCCGATATAATAGGAAATACCATAGTTCTTGCAATTATATTTAGCGTTATATTTTCCGTAATAGTGAGAATATTCGTCAAAAAATTTATGCTTATGTTTGGAGCGACTCAAGAAGTTTTACAATACGCCGTAGATTACACAAGCATAACTTCTATCGGTTTTCTTCCTTTTGTATTTTCTACGGTTATGAGCCATATAATAAGAGCAGACGGAAGCCCTAAATATTCCATGTTTTCCATATCTATAGGGGCAATCGTAAATATAATATTAGACCCTATTTTTATTTTTAATCTTAATATGGGAATATCGGGCGCTGCGCTTGCAACCGTAATCGGACAATTTATATCGTTTCTTATAACTTTAAGATATGTTTTTAATTTCAAGAATATTACTTTCAATAGGTATAGTTTTAATTTATATTCAGAAAATGTTTTTAAAATATTTTTTCTCGGAGCTTCGGGTGGAATAAATCAATTTTCTATAATGATAGTTCAAATAACTATGAATAATATTTTAAGTTATTACGGCGCTATGTCTATATACGGAGGAAATATACCTTTGGCAGTTGCAGGAATAATAGCAAAAGTAAATATGCTAATAATGGCTTTTATAATAGGAAGCGGACAGGGAAGTCAGCCGATAATAGGATTCAATTACGGAGCTAAAAATTACGACAGAGTTATAGAAACTTACAAGCTAACCGTTACCATAACGACTGCAATAGCTTTAATTTCGTTTTTAATATTTCAAATATTTCCCCGTCAGGTGGTTGCGATATTCGGAGACGGAAGCGAATTATATTTCAGTTTTGCCGAAAGATATATGAGAATATACATGGCTCTTATGATAGTTAACGGAGTTCAGCCCGTATCGGGAACTTTCTTTACTTCTATTGGCAAGGCGTTCAAAGGAGCTTTCATAGCGATGACGAGACAATTATTATTTTTACTTCCTCTTATTATTATACTGCCAAGAATATTTGGAATAGACGGAGTAATGTTTGCGGGTCCTATAGCGGATGGAATCGCATTGATAGTAACTGTTATTTTAATAAGTATTGAAATAAAGAAAATAAAATTACTAAAAAACACTTGACAAAATTTTTAAATATAATATAATTTTAGCATGATTAAATATAATTATTTTATGATTTGCCGACAGCCGACAGCCGACAGCCGACAGCCGACAGCCGACAGCTATTTTTTAAAATATATTTTGAATTATGTAAAGTAAATCCAAATATATTGGTCAATCGTATAATACAAAAATATATTAGGCTTATATTCTTAAAAAGTATTTTTAAAAGGATGTTTAATATAATAAATTTATATAAAAAATATCATAATTAAATATTATATTTTCAGGGAGAGTAAAATGACGACTATGAATCAACTATTAAACGAAATGAAAATCGGAAAATCTTATTTTAAATCGGTTTATTCGATAAATAAAACGAGTATTAACGCAAAAGCCATCGAATATGCCATTAATTTTTCATACAGGAGTAAAGATTTTGTATTAATAAAACCGCATAACGATACGCATGTATATGTTTTACAAAATCGTTTCGTAATCGGAAAAATAGATTTAAACAAGCATGAAATTAATATAATTTACGATATAATAAAAGAATGCGACAATGTTTTAGACAAGCCTTTAGAATCTAGCGTAAAAATTATTAATCCAAAAATCGATATTTTTCAAAAAATAGATTTGTATACTCTTTTATTAAGATTAAAAAACTAAACGAAAATTTAAAAAAGTTAAATATATTAAATTAAAAATAAAAAGTAAAATATAAAGTTTTAGTTTTTATTTTTATTTATATATTTTTTTATGAATCTGCTTATTATCATAATAAAACCCATTATTCCCGATATAACGAATCCTATTACTCCGATTGCGGAAACTCCATGAATTAAAGGCGGGATTTTTGCGCTCAATATAAAAGCGCTCGATATTATTAAAGAAGCCAATACTATAGAATAACTTAATCTATCGGCTAAACCGTCCAATGTGTTCGATAATATGTCAAGTTTTCTATGTTCGAGCTGAACTTTTATCGAGCCTTTTTTTATCATTTCAACGAAGTCGGATAAATTGGAAGGAATATTTTTTAATACTTTGGAATAATCTAGAAATAAATTTTTTGATTGCTTAAATATATTATCGGGCTTTAATCTGTCTTTCACATATTTTAATGCAAAAGGTTTAATATGTTCTATTATTTTCAAATCTTTGTCCAAATTTCTCGCCACGCCTTCCAATACTATCAAAGATTTTATTAAAAGCATAATATTGCTTGGCAGACTCAATTTAAACTCTCTTATAATATATATAAGTTCGTTGAATATATCTTCAATATTTATATTATCCAAAGACATATCTATATATTTGCTTATAAAAACAAAAATCGCCGTATTGAAATCGTCTATATTTTCTATCTCGTTATGATTGCATAAATCGAGTATTGATTTTGATAGAGTTAAATAATCTGCTCCGCTTATGCTAACGATAATATCGGAAAAAGAGTTTTTTGAATTCGGCGGAATAAATCCTATCATTCCAAAATCTATAAAACATAAAACATTATTTTCCAAAGCCATCAAATTTCCCGGATGCGGGTCGGCATGAAAAAATCCGAGCATAAATATTTGCTCCAAAACGGCATCCACTCCGATAGCCACAAGTTTTTTTCTATCGTATTTGGCATATTTGTCATCGTCAGGCGCTATATCCGAAATTTTTATTCCGTCTATATATTCCATAGTTAATATATTTTTTGTGCTGTAATCTTCGTATATTTTAGGTATTTTTACATTTTTATTATTTTCAAAATACCTTGCAAATTTAATCGTATTATTTTTTTCAAAATTAAAATCCAATTCTTGTAAAAGCTGTCCCTTAAAAGCCTTTATAAGTTTTTGAGGCTGCATAAAAGCGTATTCTTCGTTATGTTTTTCAAGCATATTCGAAAGCCATACTATGATTTCTATATCGGTTAATATTTTCTCCTCTATATCGGGACGCTTTACTTTTATAGCCACTTTCTCTCCCGTTTTTAATATTCCGATATGAACTTGAGATATTGAGGCGCTAGCGCTCGGAGTTCTTTCAAAAGATTCAAAAGTTTCTTCTATGGTTTTTCCCAATTCTTTTTCGATTATATCAATCGCTTCTTTTTCGTCGAAAGGTTTGACATGATTTTGAAGTTTGCTTAATTCGTCCGTTATATCTTTAGGAAGTATATCGTTTCTGTTTGATAAAATCTGTCCGAGTTTTATAAATGTTGTTCCCAATTCTTCGAGAGCCATTCTGATTCTCTGCCCTCTGCTATAATTTCTTAAATCCAAGCCTTTATACTTTATATTGAATTTTGAAATCGGTTTTTTTATTATTTTAAGTATCGGCGTTATGGCGATTATATCTCTGAAACCGTATGCTATTATTATAGATATTATTTCTCTAGTTCTATTTATTGATTTTATATTAGTCACTTAAAAGTTTTCCTATAATGGAACGATTAAAACAAAAGATGATAATTTTTACTCTTCTTTTTTTATCGAAGATTTTAATTCTTCCAATTCTTTTTTTATCGATTCGTAATCTTCTTTTTTTACATATCCCATTTTATCTATAGTCGTTTGAATTTTTTCATCCAAATATTTTCCAAATTCTTCTCTCGTTTCATTGGCTTTTGATACCATATCTTTTACAAATTTTTCTCCTTCTTCGGCGTTCATATTCCTATCTTTTATAAATTCTCTAGCGACATCTTCGACTTTCTCTTTGCCTTTTAACATTAATCCTATTCCTGCATAAAATCCCGATTTTATATCGTCCGTTATTGACATATTAATCTCCTTGTTTTTATATTCTTTTTTTATTTTATTTTTGTTTTTATTCTTGTTTCAATATTATTACCTTTAATAAAAAAGTCAATATTAAATATATTCAATTATTTTATGATTTTTATAATTGCTATTTTGTCTATAATATTATACAATATAATATTAATATTTTTACAATTTATAAAATGAAAAAGGTTTATATATGGAAAATCCTATAAAAAATATTACGGATACTATAATCGGCGAATGCAGAAATTTTAAACATACCTTAAAAGAAATTTTATACGCCGTAGTTATAGTGTTTCTTATAAATACTTTTTTAATTCAGAATTATCAAATACCTACGGGTTCTATGATTCCCACGATAATGCCGGGAGATAGATTATTTGCAAATAGATTCGTTTACGGAGTTAAATTTCCTTTTACGGACGGACTTTTGGGTTATAGGCTTCCAAAAATAAAATCGCCTCAAAGGGGAGATTTGGTGGTTTTTAGAGCGCCGCCTTCGTCAACTTTTGGCTGCGAATCGGCTATGCCTTATTACGAGCCTTCTTCTTTTGTTCAATTCCTTAAACTGCCGATTATGATATTTTCGATTACTCCGTTTACTTGGGACCCAAGATTTTTATTATCCGATTTTTTAGGAGAAAAACTCACAGGCGGAAAACATTTGGCGCCAATGCCATTATTCTTTGGACTTAAGACGGTTGATTTGGACCCGAGAAAAGAATTCGTAAAGAGAGTTATAGCGACTGCGGGAGAGACGGTGGAATTAAGAGATAAAAATATATTTATAAACGGAGAACAAGTTGAAGATAAATGGGGATATTTTTTTTACGGAGAGAGAGAATTTTACCCGATTATAGACATATACGGACCCGTTTATGTTCCTAAAAATGGCGATACGATAATTTTCAGAAAACTTGTCGACAGAGCGGATTATTATAACGATACTTCTTCCTTTGAAGTTTATATAAACGATAAAATTGTAAGCGACGATGTTAAATTATGGTTTTGGATGAATATATATATTCCAAACGCCAAAGACGGAGAAGAAGAATTTATATACACAGTTCCCGAAGATTATTTCTTTGTAATGGGAGACAATAGAGACCAAAGTTGCGACAGTAGAATGTGGGGACTCGTTCCTTATAGATTGATAAAAGGGCAGCCTATGATAGCTTGGATACAATCGAAAAGACCGGACGATGTGGCGCAAGGATTTTTTAAATACTTTATAATAAAATAAATTAGAAAATAATATGTATGAGCAAATTTCTGAAGATACTTTAAAAGAATTATTTAAAATTTGGAAAGTAAAAAATATAGAAGAGTTAAAAGATAAATCCTCAAATACTTCGCTAGTTTCTTTTAAATTTTATAAATTGCCTATAGAATCAAAAAATATTATTTATTATCTTATAAAAAATTCGGGTAAAGAATCGAAAGAGTTAAGCTCTATGGATATTGCCTATTCCCTTAATTACTCTCAAAAACATTTGCCAATATTTTATAATTCTATAGAAGATATAAAAAATTCCGGATTAATATATGTTAAAATGAGAAGAAGAAGGTTAAATTCGGGAGACGATATATTATATTTTACTCCAAATGTAAAAGAAATTATAGAAAATATAATTTTAGAAGAGCCGAAAGTTACAAATTATACCGACATTCAATATAATGCGACTATATATAAAAAATATTTAAAAAACATAATCTCTTTATACGAAAACGACAAGATATTTGAAAAAAGCAAATCAAAAATATCGGACGAAGATTTGTCGGTTTTATGCAAGGCAAATATATTCTGCGTTTATTTTTACGGAAAAGATTTTAATCCTTATATTGGGATAAACAATAATAAAGTTATAGAAAAAATTGAAAAAAGTTTTGACGAAAATATTTATTCTTCGACTTTTATATACAATCATTTAAATATATTAAACGATATTGAAACTTTACTTTATGAAGCGGATATACAAAAACTTAATATAGACGATATTAATGTTAAATTTTTAAGTTTTAATACTAGTTCGAATGTTATAATAAATATATGTTTAAAATTAGATTTAATAAGAATCGACAATAGAGGATTTATTTTATTGGAATACGATAATATAAAAAATTATCTTAAAGAAAATATAGAAGAAAGAATAGAAATTATATTAAAAAGTTTTTATAAAAATTATTCGCCTTATCATAAAAAAATTTTAAAAATATTGGAACGCAACGGCATTATTTCAAAATCAAAATTGTTTTTGGAATTGAAAGAAAAAAAAGAAAAATACGATATTATTCTAAATATGGAAGATTATAACAATATTTTATATTCGATGTTTTTACTCGGACTTTTGGAAGCCGCCTTTTATGAGAATGCGATTATATCTTTAAAAAATGTAGATTATAATAAAGATAATTCAAATAAAAAATGTTTTATAAACGGAAATTTTGAAATAACTTTGATTAATCATAATTTATTTTCCAACGATTTTATTTATATGTGCAATTTATATTTTGAGCTCGACAATAACGAAACGGTTTACACTTATACTATGACGGAAGATAAAATACTGCAGGGAAAAACTATGATTAACAATCCCGATTCAAAATATAGTTTTTATAATTTTTTAAATATTTTAAAAGAAACTTTGAAAAATAATTCGATAAATATTCCAAAACATATCGAAACTAATCTCAAGAGATGGTATGAAAGAGGAACAATCTCTTCAATATACGAAAATGTCACAATTATCAATATAAAAAACGCAAATAAAATTGACGAGATAATTTACGAAGCTAAAAGAAAGGGAATAAATATAATAAAACTTAACGAAGAATATTGTATGTTAAAATCAAATTCCATAAGCAAGAAAAATTTGATTAAATTCTTAAGACATAAAAAAATAATAATAACTTTTTGACGATTGAATAATATGATTGATTATTTAAATAAAGAAACTTACAATTTTTATTTGCCCGAAAAATTAATCGCAACAAATCCAAATTATGACAGAGACAAATGCAAATTAATGACGATGAATATTAAAACGGGAAAAATACAACATAATTTTTTTTACGATATAATCGATTATTTAAAAAAAGACGATATTTTGGTTTTAAACGATAGCAAAGTTATACCCGCAAGAATATACGCTAAAAAGAAAACGGGCGGAAATGTGGAAATACTTATTTTGCAAAAAAAAGATTCTAACGAAAGTTATTGGGAATGTTTAATAAAAGGAAAAAATATAAAAGAAAATGATATTTTATATTTAAATTATGGCAATTCAGATTATATAAAAGCCGTCATAGAAAAAGACAATATTGCGACAAAATTAATTAGATTTTCAAAACCTCTTAATACAGATATTTTAAATAATATTGGCAATATTCCTCTCCCGCCTTATATAATTCAAAATAGAAAAAAAAGAGGAGAAGAAGAATATAACGATAACGATAAAGAGTTTTATCAAAATATTTTTGCAAAAAACGAAGGAAGCATAGCCTCCCCTACTTCGGGGCTTCATTTTACGGGTGAACTTTTAGAAAAAATAAAAAATATTGGAATTGAAATTTGTTATATTACTTTGCATGTCGGATTTTCCACTTTTAATCCTTTAAAAGAAGACAATCTAAAAAATCACATAATGCATAAAGAAAAATTTATTATAGAAAAAAAAACCGCCGACATAATAAAAGAAGCAAAAAAAACGGGAAGAAGAATCGTCTCATGCGGAACTACGGTTGCGAGAGTTTTGGAAAGCGAATTTTATAACGGAGATTTTCAAAGACTGAAAGGAGCTACCGATATATTTATTTATCCGCCTTATAAATTCAAATGCATAGACGCTTTAATAACTAATTTCCACACTCCGCATTCCACTCTTTTGGCAATGGTAAGTGCATTTGCAGGATACGATAATATAATGAATGCTTACAAAAACGCCATAGAAAATAATTATAGATTTTTTTCTTACGGAGACGCTATGTTTATGTATTAAAATCGCAAAATAAAACAATAAAATAAAAATCCCCGACGAATCTAAAATTCATCGGAGACTTAATATTTTTACAATAATATTTTAATTAACTTGCCGTATAAGCAACCATAGTCATCCAAGATAAAGGTTTATTATAGTGAGGCAAGAAGAAGAAATCTGATAATGCAAATTGGTCTACAGTCATACCGTTTTGTATTGCAAGAGAGAATGCATGAATCGCTTCGGCATGATTATGTTTTGAAGCTATTTGCGCTCCAATCATGCGGCGACTTCCTTCTTCGTATATGATTTTCACCAATACATCTTCGTAAGTAGGCATAAACTCAGGTCTTTCGGCGTCTTTAAAGAAATTGCTTTTTACTTTCAAGCCTTTTTTCTTTGCGGTTTCTTCCGTCCAAACCGTAGAAGCCATATTATAACCGTATACGCAAATGGCGTT